>NZ_DBHD01000089.1:0-14402 GCF_002296025.1 Microbacterium sp. UBA837 | reverse complement strand
GACGCGCTCGTCGACGGCGCCTGGGGCCAGATGGTCGCAATGCGCGGAACCGACATCGTCCGCGTCTCGTTCGAAGAGGCGCTCGGCGAGCTCAACACCGTCCCGCTTTACCGCTACGAGGAAGCTGCCGCCCTCTTCGGCTGATCCGCGACATCCGCCCGAACGCTGCCGCTCGCGCACGAGGGTAGGACTTCTTCGCAGCGTAGGACGTGTTGACGTCGATTCGTCCTACGCCGGGGATTTCTCCTCCATGGGTGAGGCATCGCGTCAGGTTGGGGTCCCGTAAGTGCGTGAGCCTCGTTGCCCAGGCCGAGCTTCCCGGCGTAGGCGTTCTCTGGAAGGCAGGACGCTAAGGCGCCGCACCATCCTACGTTGGTGAGATTTCCTACCTCAGGTAGGGGCGCGTCGCTCCTCCCCGGGGGGCATACGACCTGCGGCATCCACACTCTGCGTATCCGAACGCTCGCGTCGGGTCGCGCACGCAAGAGTCGACGGATGCGGAGCGTGGACGAGCTGGTGGCATGGGTCGACGGATGCGGCGGCGCCGCGCACTCACGGTCGATTGCCGCCGCTGGCTTCACCATGCACGTGGTGCGTACTGCTATCGCGCTCGGGGTGCTCGAGCGCGTGCGGCGCAGCTGGCTCGTGGGTCCTGGCTGCGATCCGGCGCGGCGAACCGCGGCGACGGCTGGCGGACGACTCACCTGCCTGAGCGCAGCATCGGCGCTGGGACTATGGACCCCACACCACGACGACGTGCACGTAGCCGTGGAGCCAACGGCGTCGCGGGTCCGTGCTCCCGGAGTACGGCTGCACTGGGGTGGTGGGCCGGCGCCGACCTCGCCGACTCAGACCGCCGAGCCGCTCGTCAATGTGCTCTTCCATGTGGCTCGCTGTGTGCCGCTGGCTGACGCGGCCGCCGTGTGGGAGTCAGCGCTGCGCAGCGGTCGCACCGACCGGTACGTGCTGGAGCGCGTCCAATGGGGGAGCGGGCGGGCGCGGCGGCTGGCGGAGGTGGCATCGCTCCTGTCCGACTCGGGGATCGAAACACACTTCCTCCATCTCATGCACGGCATCGGCGTAACCGTTGCGCAGCAGGTCTGGGTCGACGGACACCCGTTGGACGGGCTGATCGGCGATCGCCTCGCCATTCAGCTCGACGGGTTCGCTCATCACCAAGCATCCGATCGCCGCCGGGATCTTCGGGCTGATGCTCGACTCGCCCTGCGCGGCTTCACCGTCTTGCGCTTCGACTATCATCAGGTCCTGTTCGAGCCCGATTACGTGACGGCGACAGTCACGGATGCCGTCGCTCAGGGCCTCCATCGACAGCCGCTCGCATCCCGCAGGTGGGCGTTCTCGCGGAGGTAGGAGGTGTTGGCGTTGAATCGTCCTACGCCGGTGATTTCTCCTACCTGCGGGAGGAGGCGGGAGGCCGCAGGAGGCGGGAGGCGGCGGCGCGCGCCAGCGGATCAGGCGTCGGCAACCCCGAGGACGTCGAAGATCCAGGCCAGCTCGTAGGCCCGCTCGCGCCACGAGTTGTAGCGCCCGCTGACACCACCGTGCCCGGCTGACATCTCGCATTTCAAGAGTGCGTCGGCACCGACCTCGCGCAACCGCGCGACCCACTTGGCCGGCTCCACGTACATCACGCGGGTGTCGTTGAGGGAAGTGACGGCGAGGATTCGGGGGTAGGTGACGCCCTCGCGCACGTTCTCGTAGGGCGTGTAGGCCTTCATGTACGCGTAGACATCCGGATCCTCGAGGGGATTGCCCCACTCGTCCCATTCGATGACCGTCAGCGGCAGCGACGGATCGAGGATGGTCGTCAGCGCGTCAACGAACGGAACGACAGCCAGGATGCCGGCAAACAGTTCCGGCGCAATGTTGGCGACCGCGCCCATGAGCAGGCCGCCGGCGCTGCCGCCCTCGGCAACGAGGTGCTCGGCATCCGTGTAGCCGTTGTGGACGAGGTGCCGGGCTACCGCGACAAAGTCGGTGAACGTGTTGCGCTTGCTCAGCAGCTTGCCGTCCTCGTACCAGCTGCGCCCCATCTCGCCGCCGCCGCGCACGTGCGCGACTGCGAACACGACACCCCGGTCGAGCTCCGACAGCCGCGCTATCGAGAACGCCGGATCGATCGAGTGCTCGTACGACCCGTAGCCGTAGAGGTGCAGTGGGCGTGGCTTCTCGCCCGGCTCCCCGAAGGAGCGCCGCCACACGAGCGAAACGGGGATCCGCGTGCCGTCCTCGGCGAGTGCCCATACCCGCCGCTGCCCGTAGGCGGCAGGGTCGTAGCCGCCGAGCACCGGCTGCTGCTTGCGGATGCGGCGCTCGTCGGTCGCGACCACGAGGTCGACCACCGTTGAGGGCGTTACGAACGATCCGAACGCGACGCGGATCATCGGCGGTGCCCACTCGGGGTTTCCTGCAGTCCCGACGTCGTACAGCTCCTCGTCGAAGGCGATTTCAGTGGGCGACCCGGTCGCATAGTCAAAGGTCGCGAGCCGAGAGAGGCCGTCGCGCCGGTAGGCCAGCACTGCCCAGTCTCGGAAGGTTGAGATGCCGAGCAGGCGCTGCCCGGGCTCATGCGCGAGCACGACCTCGCGCGGACCCTGCGGATCGGCGGCGCGAACCCGAACGAGTTCGAAGTCGAGCGCCTGGTCGTTGTGGACGATGTAGAGCACGTCTTCGCCGTCAACGACAGCGTGGGAGCTCGAGTACTCCACGCCTTCTTGTCGGGGCCACACGACGCGGGGCTGCCCCGACAGATCGTCGGCGTCCACCAGCCACTCTTCTGAGGTGATGGAGGACCCGAGCTCGATGACCAGGTAGCGGTCGCTGCGCGTGAACCCCGCACCGAGCCAGTACCGATCGTCGGGCTCGTGGAAGAGTGTGCGGTCATCGGATGCCGCGGTGCCGACCTCATGGAGCCACACGGTGTCGGGACGCCACGCCTCGTCGACCGTCGTGTAGACGATATGGCGGCCGTCGGGTGAGAACGTCGCCCCCGCGAACGTATCGGGGATTTCGTCGGGTAGCAGGTCGCCGGTCTCCAGGTCGCGCACGCGGATCGTGTACCGCTCGTCACCGACGGTATCGACGGCGTACAGCAACCTGGTCTCGTCGGTGGACACCTCGAAGCTGCCGAGGGCGAAGAATTCGTGGCCCTCGGCCTCGCGGTTGGCATCCAGGAGCACCTGCTCGCCTGGAACCTCACTACCGGGGGAGAGGGCGGGCGGGTCCCAGTCGTCGGGTGAGCCCAACGGTGCGCGGCAATGGATGCCGTACTGCTGGCCCTCGACCGAGCGGGTGTAGTACCACCACTGCCCCCGTCGCACCGGCACCGACATGTCGGTCTCGAGCGTGCGGGAGCGAATCTCCTCGAAAATCTGCTCGCGAAGCGGTGCGAGGTGCGCGGTGCGCGCCTCGGTGAAGGCGTTCTCGGCCTCCAGGTGGGAGCGGACGCCGGCGTCGTCCTTCGCTCGGAGCCATTCGTAGGCATCCTCGACCTCGTCGCCATGGTGGGAACGCGGGACGGGGCGGCGGGCGGCGCGGGGTGCTTCGGGGGCGGATCTCACCCGACCCACGCTAGTCGAGAGGGCCGCGTCGCCCGTGCGACGTATGCTGGCGGCATGGCTTCGGCTCCCGTCCGTTTCGGTCAGTATCCGCCCGCACTTCGGACGATCGTGCACCTGAGCGACACGCACTTTCTCGATGCCAATCGGCCGCTCGGCGGGCGTTTCGACACGGCGGCGAACCTGGGCAGGACCCTGCAGAAGGTGCGCGGCCTCGGCATCCGTCCCGACGCGATCGTCGTCACCGGAGATCTCACCGACGAGGGGGAGCCCGGCGCCTACCGTGACCTGCGTGAGCTCCTGGAGCCCCTGGCCCGGGAGCTTGCTGCACCGCTGGTCTGGGTGGCAGGCAACCACGATGAGCGGCCGGCGCTTCGCGAGCAGCTGTTGGATGCCGAACCGACGCAGGAGCCGGTGACCGGTGTCTGGGATCTGGATGGCCTGCGGCTTATCGCCCTCGACACCTCAGTGCCGGGCTGGCATCACGGCAACCTCGACGAGGGCCAGCTCGGCTGGCTTCGGGAGCAGCTCGCGACTCCCGCCCCGCTCGGGACGCTGATCGCGATGCACCACCCGCCGATCCCATCGCATCTGCCGTTCTTCGACATTCTCGAACTGCGCGACCAGCAGCGTCTCGCCCGCGTGATCGCAGGCACCGATGTCCGCGGCATCCTCGCAGGCCACCTGCATTATTCGACGAGCGGGACCTTTGCGGGCGTTCCCGTGTCAGTGTCGGCAGCTACCTGTTACACCATGAATCTGGCCCGGCCCGCGCAGCAGGTCAACGGCATGGACGCCGGGCAGTCCTTCCACCTCGTACACGTGTACGAGGCGACGATCACGCACGCCGTCGTGCCGGTCGTCGACGCCGACACCGGCGACTACTTCTCCGAGGAGTGGGTCGAGCGGATGGCGGCACTCACCCCCCACGAGCGCCTCGAAGCCTTCTCTCGAAAGCGCTCATGAACGGCAGGAACAATGACGCACCACACCGCCGCCCCGACGCGCACCGAAACTGATTCTCTGGGATCGATGGAGATCCCGGCTGACGCGTACTGGGGAATCCACACCGCACGCGCCCTCGAGAACTTCCCGATCTCGCGACGCCCGATCTCGGTGTATGCCGATCTCGTGCGCGCCCTCGCGATGGTCAAGCAGGCGGCGGCGCGAGCCAACGCCGAGATCGGCGTGCTCGACCGCGAGAAGGCGGCGCTGATCGACCGGGCGTCTCAGCTGGTCATCGACGGCGGCTACCACGACCAGTTCGTGGTCGGAGTCGTGCAGGGCGGCGCGGGCACCTCCACCAACATGAATGCCAACGAGGTCATCACCAACATCGCGCTGGAGCTTGCCGGCCGCCCCAAGGGTGACTACGCGTTCCTCTCGCCGATCGACGACACCAACCGCAGCCAGTCCACCAACGACGTCTACCCGACGGCCATCAAGGTCGGCTTGAGCCTTGACCTGCAGACGCTCTTGGAGGAGCTCGACCTGCTGCGGCAGTCGTTCCTGCGCAAGGCGAGCGAGTTCCACAACGTCCTGAAGGTCGGCCGCACGCAGCTGCAGGATGCCGTCCCCATGACTCTCGGGCAGGAGTTCCACGGTTTCGCAACGACGTTGGGTCAGGACTACCAGCGCCTCACCGAGAACGCACATCTGCTGTTCGAGGTGAACCTCGGCGCGACGGCGATCGGCACTGGCATCACCGCGCATCCCGACTATGCGGTTGCGGTTCTGCGACACCTGCGCGAGATCACGGGCTTGGATCTCGAAACCGCATCCGACCTCGTGGAGTCGACCAGCGACACCGGGGCGTTCATGTCGTTCTCGGCATCCCTCAAACGCAACGCCATCAAGCTCTCGAAGATCTCGAACGACCTTCGGCTGCTCTCGTCGGGCCCGCAGGCGGGTCTCGGTGAGATCTCGCTACCTGCCCGCCAGGCCGGATCCAGTATCATGCCCGGAAAGGTGAATCCGGTCATCCCAGAGGTCGTGAATCAGGTGGCGTTCGCCGTCGCCGGCGCGGACCTCACCGTCACAATGGCCGTCGAGGGCGGCCAACTGCAGCTGAACGCCTTCGAACCGATCATCGCTCACTCGATCTTCCAATCGATCACCTGGATGCGACGCGCGATGCGCACACTGCGAGTGAACTGCGTGGACGGCATCACGGCGAATCGTGAGCGGCTTGCGGCGTCGGTCGGAGCCTCGGTCGGTGTCGTGACAGCGTTGACGCCGTTCATCGGCTACGCGGCTGCTGCTGCCCTGGCAAAGTCTGCCCTCGTGTCGGGCCGAAACATCGCCGATCTGGTGGTCGAAGGCGGACTCATGTCACGCGCGGAGGTCGACAAGCAACTCTCGCCCGAACGGCTCTCGGGACTTCAGGCCGTGACCGCGGCGATGCCCATCATCGGATTCGAGAACGCTCCCACCGGAGACACTGACCTGTAACCCAGATTGGGGCCGTTGCGGAAGCTGGGAATTAGCCGCTAGATTGCGGCGAGGTCGCTCAATGGCGTGCGACCACCCTCACCCGCAATGGACGCAAGGAGTCGCCCATGTCTGATTCACCCGCCTACCAGCCTGCCCCGCAGGCTCCCGCAGGAGCGTCGGCCCCCGTGCCGGGAAAGACGCTCGGCATCGTCGCCCTGATTCTCGCCTTCTTCTTCCAGCTGCTCGGCCTGATCCTCGGGATCGTCGCGCTCGTGCAGAGCCGCAAGGTCGGAGCCAAGAACACTCCGGCACTGTGGGCCATCATCCTCTCGATCGTGTTCATGGTGATCGGGATCATCATCGCGATTGTCATCGTCAGCTCGCTCGGCACGGCGCTCGCTATGTGTTCGGAGCTGGGTACGGGTGTTCACGACGTGAACGGCGTCACGGTCACCTGCGGCTGATCCTGCAAGCCACCTGACGCACTGCCGGATCAGCCGATGATCCGGCAGTGCGTCGTTAACGCACCGATGCCTTCGACCCCGACGGTCACGGTGGAACGGTCGCGGAGGAAGACCTGCGGGTCGCGGGAGTATCCGGCACCGCCCGGACTGCCGGTGGAGATGAGGGTTCCCGGTAGGAGGGTGACGGATGCCGACAGATGCGCGACGAGTGTGGCGACCGGCCTGACCATCTGACTCGTCGAGGCATCCTGCAGCGTGTGTCCGTCGAGGACCGTCCAGATCTGCAGGTCCTGCGGATTGGGGATCTCATCGGCTGTCACGACAACGGGGCCGACGGGAGTGAACCCGTCGAAGGACTTGCAGCGCGACCACTGCGCCTCGGCGAACTGAATGTCGCGTGCCGTGATGTCGTTGACGACCGTGTAGCCCCAGACGTGGTCGAGCGCCGTCTCGGGGGCGACATCCTTGGCTGGCTTGCCGATGACCACGCCGAGCTCGGCCTCGTAGTCCACGGACTCGCTGAGTGTGCGGGGCCAGCTCGTCGTGCCGTCGTGGCCGGTCAGGGAGTTGGGCCACAGCACGAACACCGTCGGCGCCGTGTCGGTCTTCAGACCGAGTTCACTGGAGTGCGCCGCGTAGTTCAGGCCGACGGCGAGGATGACGGGCGGCCGAGGGACAGCGGGGCCGTACACGGCGCCCTCCAGGGAGACCCGGGGAGCGTTCAAGGCCGTCGTACGCACGCGTTCGAGCAGTTCGTCGCCGCCCTCGATGAGTGCGTTGAGTGTGGCGGGCGCCCCGTCGAAGAGCAGTGACACCACGGCTGCGCCGTCGTCATCGACGGTCACGAGCTGCGGCGTGGCTGACCCGGGAAGGGAAACGTGGGCGAAGCGCATTCAACCACGCTAGCGCTGAACAAAGACTCAGCGCCCGGTGCCGCGGCGATGCCTGCGAGTCGAATCCGGGCGCTGAGTAGATCTAGAACAAGCTTCTCGCTGCATCCGTGCCCTGTCAAGAGCCCCGCGGGCGAGCTGCGTCAGCGACCGATATCGGATCCGATCTCCCACGGCGCAATGGGCGAGGAGGTGAGGATCCAGGCCTCGATGTCTTGCATCAGGCCGGTCGCGATGAGGATCCCGATGACGATGAACAGGATGCCGAGCCCCCTCCGGAACCAACCGTGCGGGTCAGCCGCCCACCGCATCCGGCGGACGGCCCGTTGTCCCGCCAGCGCGATCACGAGCAGGACGGCCATCAGGCCGACGACGTAGGCGCCGAGCAAAGCCAGTCCTCGTGCCGGCTCGGCGGGAAGCACTGTCACGATCACATAGGCGAACAGGGGGCTGCACGAGGTGAACACGGGACCGAGAGCGGCGCCGGTAAGGATCGCGCCGGCGGTGCCGCCGCGTCGGTGGGCGGCATCCAGGTTCCGCGTGGAGGCGCCGGTCAGTCCGGTGCGCTGCGAGATGCGGTCCCACGCCGCGGGGAACACCGAGAACAGGCCGAGGACGATGAGCAGGATGCCGCTGGCAATCTGCCACACCTGGGTGGGGATATCGATGAGCGCCGTGGTAGCTCGAAGCAGCAGCGTGAAGACCGTGACACTCGCGCCAAGCGACAGGGTGACCGCGAGGCGCTTGGCCACTCAAACGCCGCGCTCGTCATGGGTCTGTAAGAACTGCGTGATTCGCCGGAAGCCGCAGGCTCACCGTGCAGCCCTCGGCGGGTGCGGTCCCGACGATCGTGACGGCGCCGCCATGGGCCCGGGCCACCTCGTCGACGATCGCAAGGCCCAGGCCCATGCCTCTGCCGGATCGGGCGGAGTCGCCGCGCCAGCCGGGTTCGAGGAGGCGCGGAAGACCGCCTGCCGGAATGCCCCCGCACGCGTCTGTGACCGAAACCACGGCCCAGCCCTCAGCACGTGTTGTCGTGAGCAGAACGCGACCTCCTGCTGGCGTGTGCTGTACGGCGTTTCTGATGATGTTCGTCACGGCGCGGGTGAGTTCGCGGACATCGACCTCGACGATCTCACCGCCGAGGGCAGTCGCTTCGATCCGCACTCCCTCGGCCGTCGCGAGCGGAGAGACCGAGGCCACCGCGTCCGAGACGATGTCATCGAGCGCGGCAGCGGTGATTTCTCGCCGGCTCTGGCCGTGGAGCCGCGAGAGCTCGACGATGTCATCGACCATCGCGTCGAGTCGGTCGACTTCGCGGACGATGCGCGCGGGCGGGTCGTCGGGGGAGTCATCCTGTGCGGCGGACTCGGCCAATGCTCGGATGCCGGCCAGCGGCGTTCGAAGGTCGTGGGAGAGCCACCTGACCGTTTCTCGCCGGGAGTCCTCGACCTCGCGGGCCCGCTGTCTGTCGGCTCGCTCGGCGGCTGCCTCACGCTCCACGGCGCGGGCTCGGCGCGCCAGGACCAGGCCGACGAGGAGTGCAAGCGGTGCGCACGCTGCCAGCACAATGAGCAGTGTCTGGGAGGTGTGATCGTCGATGAGCATCTGCCGGGTCGCTACGGCCACGCCGGCGGCAAGCGAGGCGACGACGACGAACGGTGCTGCGATGGCAGCCACGACGGGCTTGGAGCGGGGAAGCGCCGCCACGATTGCGGTGCCGACCAGCCCGACGCCCGCTGTGGTGAGGATCGACAGAACGACGGCGTTCTCGTCCGGGGTCATGGTGTGCCCGCCGAGCCGTCAGTGTCCCAGCGATACCCCTTGCCGAATACTGTCGCCAGCCGCGTGGGCCGGGATGGGTCGGTCTCGACCTTCTCACGGAGGCGTCGAACGTGCACCGTCACGGTGGAGGGATCTCCGACGTTCCATCCCCAGACTTCGCGGATGAGATCTTCACGACTGTGAACGACTCCCGGGTGCTGCAGGAACCAGACCAGCAGATCGAACTCTCGCGCGGTAAGGGTCAGGGCCTCCCCGTCTCGAACGGCCCGGCCGGCAGCGACCTCGACGCGCAGATCCCCGTCGACGAGGATGTCGGAGGTCGCCCGGGGTGTCGTGGTGGCCCGGCGCAGCAGGGAACGGATGCGCAGGTCAAGCTCTCTCAGGCTGAACGGTTTCGTGATGTAGTCGTCGGCTCCGGCGAGCAGTCCCTGGACCCGCTCGTGCTCCTGCGTGCGCGCCGTCACCATGATGAGGGGAAGATCGCGCCGCATCGCGCGGAGTCGTCTTGTCACTTCGAGCCCGCCTGTTCCGGGCAGCATCAGGTCGAGCAGCACCAGGTCGACGCCGGACTCGGCGAACCGCGATATCGCTGCGTCTCCGTCGGCGACCGCGACCACGTCGTGCCCGGCGCGGGCCAGGTAGGCCGCGACAGTCTCGCGCATCGTCCGATCGTCTTCGACCAGCATCAGGCGCACCACGGCCCCACTATAGGCATCCGCCGCGTGCGCGACACCCACGCAAGCTCTGCCGTCAGGAGTTCGTAATGACCGGCGAAAGAACGGGTGCTCACACGAGAGCGCTCAGCGCTTCGGCCGACCGCGGTGCCGCATTGCGCGCCGCGACCGGCTCTGGTGGGATGGTGAGCATGACTGATGACCGCACCAAGCCCGACATCGATGCCCCTCAGGGCCCTGCTCCGTCCGAACTCGTCGTCCGCGACCTCATCGTCGGTGAGGGAGCAGAGGCGAAGCCCGGCGACAGCGTCACTGTGCACTACGTCGGCGTCGAGTACGACTCGGGTGAGGAGTTCGATTCGTCGTGGAACCGCGGTGAGAGCATTCAGTTCCCGCTGCGCGGGCTGATCCAGGGGTGGCAGGACGGCATTCCGGGGATGCGTGAGGGCGGTCGCCGTGAGCTCGTGATCCCACCGCACCTGGCGTACGGCCCCGCCGGTGGTCACTTCCTGGGCGGCAAGACCCTGATCTTCATCATCGACCTGATCTCGGTCGGCTGAGTCTCGCTGGCTGATCACGCGGCGGCGGATGCTTCGGTATCCGCCGCCGTTTCGTCGCTACCGTGACCAGGAGATGACGCGCTCGGAAATTTTTCCATTCACGGGAATAGAGTCCGCTGGTGGCTTCGTTGGGGCTCTTGTCGCCGACTGGCGGCACAGAGAACTCCCGAGGAGAGAGCATGACCGAAACGACAACCGTCGAGATCCCCGGCTACCGCGTGGGAACGTGGCAGCTTGATGCGTCGCACAGCGAGGTCCACTTCACCGTCCGGCACATGATGATCTCGAAGGTGCGGGGCACCTTCGGTGTGAAGAGCGCGACGTTCGTGACTCCCGCGAACCCCCTCGAGACCACCGTGACTGCCTCGGTCGACGTGACGTCGGTTGACACCAAGGATGAGGGCCGCGACAAGCACCTCGCCTCGGCCGACTTCTTCGACGCCGAGCAGTACCCGACGATGGACTTCGTTTCCACCGGTGTTCGCATCGAGGACGGTGACTTCTTCGTCGACGGCGACCTCACCATTCGTGGCGTCACCAAGCCGGTGACCTTCGAGGTGGAGTTCGGTGGCTTCGGTAACGACCCGTGGGGCAACTACAAGGCCGGCGCCACGGCCAAGGCTGTCATCAACCGCGAGGACTTCGGTCTGACCTGGAACGCTGCGCTCGAGACGGGCGGCGTGCTCGTTGGCAAGGACGTGACGATCGAGCTTGACCTGCAGGGCGCCCTCCAGGCCGACTGAGGCGACGCGCGACTTTCCGGTGGGGCGGATGCTGCGGCATCCGCCCCACCGTCGTTCGTCGGCGTGCCCGATCAGGGAACCGGATTGTCAGCGTCGTAGGCGCGGAAGCCTGGGCTCAGGCGCACGAGCGTGGTCACGATCGCCAGGATGAGCAGGCCGCCGAGCAGTGGCGGGAACCAGAGGGTCGTGAACGTTGCGAGCGTTCCCGCGTAGAGCGCCCCCACTCGGGGTCCGCCGGCGACGACGACGATGAAGATCCCCTGGAGCCTGCCCCGGATGCTGTCGGGCACCGCAGACTGCATCATGGTCGACCGGTAGATCGCGCTGACATTGTCGGCGCCGCCTGCGACAGCTAGAACCAGCACGGCCAGAACGATCAGCGCGATGTTGGGCGAGGTCTCGCTGACACCGCCAGCGGCGCCGACGCCGAAGGATGCAGCCAGGAGCACGGCACCGAAGGCCAGGATCGCGACGCCGTAGACGAGGATCGCGCGCTCGATTCCCAGCCCGTGCGCGCGGTACCGTCCGATGCGGCCCGAGAAGAGGCTCGAGAGGAAAGCGCCGGCCGCGAAAGCCGCGGTGAGAGCGCCGGTGGTGATCGCGCCGCCACCCAGAAGCACGGCGCCTATCGCGGGAAACAGGGCGAGGGGCTGACCGAACGTCATCGCCGTGATGTCGAGGATGTACTGCAACCGGATGTTCGCGGCGCGCCGGAGGAACGCGATGCCATCACGCAGCGACTCGAGGCCGGGTCTGACGATCTCGCCTTCGGGGACGATGCGGGGGAGCGTCCAGAGCCCCAGGAACAGCGAGGTCATCAGCACGACATCGGCGGAGTAGGTCCACGCGTAGCCGACCGTTGCAACGAGCACCCCGGCAAGCGCCGGGCCCGCCATGACCATGATGCCCACGGTGATGCCCTGCAGGGCGGCAGCCGCCGGGAGAAGCTGCCGCGGTAAGAGTCGAGGGACGATCGCCGAGCGGGTCGCGAGAACCACGGAGTTCGCCGCGGAGTTGACGATGCTGAGCGCGTAGAGCGACCACACTGTCTCGGACTGGGTCCATGCGAGGATAGCCAGCAGCGCGGTGGAGGCGAAGGTGATGGATGCCGCCAGCAGTGCGACCAGGCGACGGTCGAATGCGTCGGCAAGCATTCCGCCGTAGAGCCCCGCGACAACCATCGGCACGAGCCCGACGACGGCGATCATGGAGACCGCAAAGGTGCTCTGCGTGAGGTCGTAGACGTGGAGCATGACCGCGACGATCGTGAGCTGCCCGCCCAGCCCGGCCAGGGTGGAACCGATCCACAGTCGCGCGAAGGCGGGGCTCGCGCGGAAGGGGCGAAGATCGAGGAACTGGTCTCGCGAGATTCGCGCCATCACAGGTCGACCTCGACCTGTTTGATGTGCGCCGAGTGTCCCCGAACGATTGAGACTCGGCTCGGCGAGGTATCGAAGTGTTCTGCCAGCACTCGGGTGAGGGCGGCGTTGGCCTCGCCCTCACGGGCCGGCTCCCGGAGATACACGACGAGATCGGATCCCACCGTCTCGACCAGGGGACCGCGCCGGCTCCCGGGTTTTACTCGGACGGTGATGCGCACCCGATGAGGCTACTCCGCGCACGCGCTCGCGGGCTCTGCCCTGGGCTGGTAGAGTTGTTCGGTTGCCGTTAGATCGGCCGCGGAGAAAGAGAGCTCGCACAGCAGGTGACGGGCACCGCGCAACGAAGAGAGAGGGGATCGTTCTATGGCACTGGAAGCAGAGACCAAGAAGGCGATCATCGAAGAGTACGCAACGCACCCCGGTGACACCGGATCCCCCGAGGTGCAGGTCGCGCTCATGACGCAGCGCATCAAGGACCTCACCGAGCACCTCAAGGAGCACAAGCACGACCACCACTCGCGTCGTGGCCTGCTGCTGCTCGTTGGCCAGCGCCGCCGCCTGCTGGGCTACCTGCAGGATGTCGACATCGAGCGCTACCGCTCGCTGATCGAACGACTGGGTCTGCGCCGCTAGTCGAGAGACACCGCGAACTTCTTGCGCGAAGGCCGCCCCCGCACCGTCGGGAGGCGGCCTTCGTCGTCTCGGGACGTGGGCCGATCGTGGGGTCTGCCACGATGGGGAGGTGGCCCGCGACCGAGCACGATCCCCGCTGCGGCGCCTGAGCGCTGTGCGCATCGTGATCGTGACGGTCCTCCTCGTGACCGTTGCGCTGGCGTTCGCCAACTGGCTGGGGCCGTTCCGAGGCTTCTTCCGCGTCCTGCTCGTGATCGGTGCCGTGGCGATCGTTCTCAGCTACGCGTTCGAGTGGGTGCAGAAGCGACGTCGCTGAGCGCGCACGGGTCGGGCGGCGTGCCGACCGTGGGGCGCGACCGTTGTCAGCAGATTCGGCGCCTGTCGTGCGAGCCTGGCGTCATGCTTCGCGGTGCGGCGTCCGAGCGTGGCGGCGGTGCACGCCGTCGTGCCGCCGCTGCCGTGGCGTCCCTGCTCCTGCTCGCCCTCGTCGCCGGCTGCGCGTCGCCCGCGGGTGAGGCGGAGGACTCGCTCGCCGAGACGGTGCGCGACCGCGATCGCGCCGCCGCGGAGTCGTTCGAGGTCTACCTCCAGCGGGCCGCACGGTACTTGCGCGATCGCTGGGGCCCCGTGAACCTGCCGGAGACGGCGATCGAGCGCTGGGTGGGCGCGAGCGAGTGGGCGCAGATCATGTCCGACTGCCTCGAGGACGAGGGCGTCGTCGGCGCTCGCCCCGCCGACGACGGCGAGCGGATCGACTTCAGTGCGGTCGATGCGGAGGGTCCTCGCGAGCTCTACCTCGCCGATGTGGCCGTTCTCGTCTGCCAGTCCCGGTACCCCTCCCGAGGCTGGTACGCGGCCGAGGTCGCCGACATCGAAGCGCCCTGGGCGTGGCAGTACGCCGGCGAGGTGCTCGTGCCGTGCCTGCTCGCCTCAGGCCACCGGCCGCCGTCGCTGCCCTCCGAGTCGGAGTTCGTCGAGCAGTGGGGCGCCGTCGACGCGTGGGATCCTTTTGCGGCGCTCGCCGGTGACCCGGTGCGCGAGCAGCGCGCGCGTGCCCAGTGCCCGCCTCCCGAGACTCTCCTCGAGGGTGCGCCGTGATGTCGCGCACCGGTGCGGTCGGGATGCTCGTGGTCGCCCTCGGTGTGATCCTCGCCGGCTGCGCCCCGGCGCCCACGACTCAGCTCGACCTCGACGACGTGGCGACGGAGCGCAACGAGCGCCTGGAGAGTCGCGTCGAGGTGCTGCTCGAGAGTCACGCGG
>NZ_DBHD01000154.1:0-4402 GCF_002296025.1 Microbacterium sp. UBA837 | reverse complement strand
GGCGGGGAGCCAGTCGTCGCCGGGGTCGTACCCGGTGGCGAGGATCACCGAGTCCGGGGCGAGGGTGCTGCCATCGGCGAACGTGACCTGCCCGCCGTCCGCGCCGGTCACCGCCGGGGTGACCGCCACGCCCGCATGACGCAGCGCATGGTAGCTGTCCCCGAACACCGGCTGCACGGCCGGTGCGCGGCCCAGCCAGGACGAGCCTGCCCGGGCGTGGGCCGGGAAGGTCCGGGCGGGTCGGTGCGGGCGCCGGGTGCGGACCGCGAGGGTGATCTCGTGGGAGGTGGATAGCTCTCGCGCCAGCTGCACGCCGCTGTTTCCGCCGCCGACGATCAGCACCCGCCCGGTGGGCACCTGCCGGGGGAATTGGTAGTGGGCGCTGTGCAGCACCACCCCGGGCACCCGCAGCTGCTGCGCCCACGCAGGGATGCGGGGGTGGGTGGCGGCGCCGGTCGCGCACACCACGTTGCGGGTCTGCACGTCGCCCTCTGCGGTCTGTAGCTGCAGCACCGACCCGTGACCGACGCGTTCCACCCCGACCACACGCAACCCCCAGAACGGGTCCACCCCCAGGGTGTGCTGCACCTGGTCCAGGTAGTTCGCGATCTCATCCGCCCGCGGGTGCTCGTGCGGGTCCACCGGTAGCGGCCGGACTGGCAGCGTGCTGTGGCGGGCGTCGGATAGCAGCCGCATCGAATGCCACCGGGACGCCCAACTGCGTTGCCGGTCCGTGGCGGCGTCGACGACCACGAACTCCTGCTGCGGGCGGAACCCCAACC
This sequence comes from Microbacterium sp. UBA837, assembly GCF_002296025.1. Lineage (NCBI taxonomy): Bacteria > Bacillati > Actinomycetota > Actinomycetes > Micrococcales > Microbacteriaceae > Microbacterium > Microbacterium sp. UBA837. The sequence continues at coordinate 3,620 of NZ_DBHD01000154.1, read as the reverse complement.
CGATCAGCGCGGCGGCCACCGCGAGCCCGGCCTGCCCGGCCCCGACGATGATCGCCCGCCGATGCGTCAACCCCGACCGCATCACCTCCCCCTCCCCGCAGGACTCGGTCCGGGTGGCGACGGCCGGGGGATGATCGTGCCCGGCCCGCGGCGGCACGCAGTTGCGGGGCGGGGCCGGGCGGGGTGGTGTGGGCGGCGGTGACCGGCGGCAGCCGTCGGCACCACCCCGGCGACGGGGGCCGCCGTGATACGGGTCGTCAAGACATTCTCCAAACCTAGAAATCGGCATCACACAACGCCCGCACACGCGCGGGCGGGAAGACGCCACCCATGGGTGGGCGGCATGCCGGATCTCAGGTTCGGGAAATCGACAACAGCAGCAGTGAGGGCGCGGCCGGACGCCGCGACACGGGCACCGGCACCAGCAGCGGGGCGCGCACCGGGCGGGACACCCGCAGCATCCGCAGCCGACCCTGCAACCGGAACCCCGTCACGGCCGCCAGCACCACCAGCGTGCACACCACCCCGATCAGGCACCCCCACACCCCGGACGCATCAGCCGACACCCCCACACCGGACGACACCGTCGGCGCCGCCACCGGTGCGCCCGAGTCTGGGGTAGAGCCGGTCGCGACGGGGGAGCCCGCACTGGTGTCGGCGTGCGCGTCAGCCGTGGTGTGGGAGGTGGTCCAGCCGCCGATGATGAGCACAAGTGCCAGGCCCAGGATGGTCAGCAGCCGCCCCGACCACCACCCCGCCGCGATGACCCGGTCGGGCCGGGATCGGGGGTCGCGGGGCATAGTCCCTCACTGTACCAATCCGACCTTTGCGTCTCCCGGATCCCGCCCGGCCGCAGGCCCTCCACGCCTTCGCCGACAGAGCAGCCACATCGCGTCCACCGGCACGTCGTTCTCGATTTGCGGTGGATCGTGGCGACCGAGTTCCGGGGGCGGATCAGGGCGAGGCCCTCGACCACTTGCCTCAGCTCTGGTCTGAGCCGATGCCGACGCTCGGCGCGAGGCGGTGCCGGTTGCAGCCCGTCGAAACCCCTCGCCCGGTACGCGGCATTCCAGCGCTCAAGCGTCCGCAGGCCCGTACCGCTATCTCGCGCGATCGCAGCCAACGAGATGTCGTTCTCCACGTGCAGCCGGAGCAGTGCCCAACGTTCCTCGGCGCGAACGCTCCCACCCTCGGACGGGGCATTCGCATTCGACGTGGTGTCCACCAGGTCACGTTGCGGGGGCGACCCGCGGCTTCCGCCGCTTGGCTGTGTTGGGGTCTCGGTTGAGGGTGCGGTAAATGGTGGTGCGGCTGACTCCCAGGACCTCGCCGATCGCGGCGACCGTCATCTCCTGCTCCGCATACATGCGTTTGGCAGTTTTCACCTGGTTCGCCGTCAACTGCGGCGGACGGCCTCCGGTGCGGCCCCGCGCACGCGCCGCTGTCAAACCCGCGTTGGTGCGTTCCTTTATCAAGTCACGCTCGAACTCTGCCAGTGCCGCGAAGACGTGGAACACCAGACGCCCGCCAGACGAGGTGGTGTCAATGGTCTCCTGAAGTGAGCGGAAACCGACCTCCCGCTCAGCTAGAGTCGCCAGCTGATCGATCAGATGTCGAATCGAGCGACCAAGCCGATCCAGCCGCCACACAACAAGCGTGTCGCCCGGTCGGATCTGGTCCAACAGTTTGTCCAGCTCGGGCCGAGCTGCCAGCGATCCAGAGATGACATCGACGAAGACCCGGTAACAGCCTGCCGCCTTCAACGCGTCGACCTGGAGGGCTGCATCCTGGTCAGAGGTGGACACGCGTGCGTATCCGAGAAGATGTCCCATGAACTGACTGTAGCGGAACTCATCGCGCACTGAAGGAATCGACGCATAGAATCCGGACTGGGGTTTCGCTACAAAATCTGATGCGAGGGTCTGCGAGAAGCTGCACTCTGAGCGGGCGTCGCGAAAATCGCGTTTTGACGTAGCGAATACGAACGATTCAGTTACGAAAGAACCGAACTCTCCCTCGTCGAGGGATCGAGTGTTATTTGCTGCTGTTCAGGCCTTCCAGAGCAGATAGAGCAGCGAGTAAGTGCGCGTCGGCCGCGTCGGCAACGGCCTGTATTGCCGGGGAGTTGCTCAGCTGGACCATGGTCTGAGGGTTGATGGCTTGGACTGTGGTCACATTAGCTGAGCGGTCCCGTCGGATGACGACGTTGCAGGGAAGCAGCAGTCCCAGGTCGGGTTCGGCGGTCAGTGCTTGTTGGGCGAGGGCTGGGTTGCAGGCGCCCAAGATCAGGTAGTCACCGAGCGTTTGAGCGCTTTCGCTGCCGAGTTTTGTTTCGAAGGTTGCGCGGACGTCGATTTCGGTAAGGACACCGAAGCCGCTGTTTGCTAGCTCTTGCCTCACTTTGGTGACTGCTTCCTCGTAGGGCAGCGAGACGGCGATGGTGTGTGCGTAGTTCATGTGCTTGTCCTCAGTCGTTTTTTCGTGATGTTCGCGTCTGTTGTTAGGCGGCGTTGACGATTCCCATCATGCCGCCGTCTTCATGGTCCAGGATGTGGCAGTGATACACCGTCTTGCCGGTGAAGTCGTCGAAGGCGATCCGCACCCGAATACTGCTCATCGCGGGGACATTGACCACGTCTTGCCAGAGGACGCTGTTGACGGCAGCGCCGGCTCGCTCGACGATCTGCATGGGCCAGACGTGCAGGTGCACGGGATGATCCATCGGGCTGGTGTTGGTCAGCGTCCACTCCTCGATGGTTCCGCCCCGCACGATCGTGTCGATCCTGGCCGGGTCGAACTCCTTCCCATCGATGGTGAAGCCCATCATGTTGCCTCCCGACCCCATGCTCATCCCGCTCGCCCCCATCCCCATCGCGAAGGTCAGCTCGCGCCGATCGTCAACCGTTGAGTTCCTCAGATCTCGAGGTTGTGGCTGCGTGGGCACAGCGGCAGGCGTAGCAGGTGGACCGGCAACAATAAAGGTAGCCAGATTCACCGTCGTGGAGGACGGCCGCGTGCCATCCATCATTCCCATCGCGGCTCCCCTGTCAAAGGGCAGAGTCTGAAAAGATGCCGTTCCTGCTACTCCTGTGACAAGAAGGTCGGCGCGGTTTCCTGGAGCGAGGACGACTTCCGTGACGTCCTGCGGCTGCGGGAATCGACCGGAGTCGATTCCTAAAAGTTGCAACTGTTGACCGTCAAGGCGAAGCCTGAGATACCGTGCAGCACACGCGTTGATGATGCGCCACCGTTCGCGCTCGCCCGGTCGAGCGCTCAGTTGCGGTGAGACTTGCCCGTTGACGAGCATCAGTTTCCCCTCCCGTCCTACCATCCGATCCATCGCCGACGCCGCCGGAATCGTTCCAGATCCGTCGAGAGTGATGTCGGAGATGACGAGAACCCGGTCTCGGCTGATGGGGATGGGGGTTGCATCCTCGACGATGATGGCACCATAAAGGCCACCAAATACTTGTGTGGCAGCCAGGCCGTGATGGTGCGGGTGGTACCAGTACACACCCGGTGGATGATCTGGCGGCAGTTGATATTCGTAGTCGAAGGATGACCCCGGATCGATCGAGACAAATACGTTGTCGCTGTTTCCGTCCGGGGAAACGTGCAGC
>NZ_DBHD01000077.1:0-5885 GCF_002296025.1 Microbacterium sp. UBA837 | reverse complement strand
TCCGCGACCGGGGACCGCGCTGACTACGACGTCGACGCCCTCGAGTTCGGCGACAAGACCCGGGATGTCGAGCAGGGTCCCCTCGATGTAGGTGGCACCGTGGATCCGCTCTGCCGGCGCGACCCGCGCCACCGACACGACGGTGTGGCCGCGATCGACGGCTTCCTTCACGATGTGCGATCCGGCGTATCCGGTTCCGCCGAGCACTGCGATTCGTGCCATGGTCATCCTTTCGTCGATGGAGTGCGCGGGGCACTCTCTGACACCAACCCCGACTGCTATGTCCCGTATTCCATCTTCGCGCCGCTCCGGCCCGCGAGCGATGCAGCCGGGCCTAGATCAGGATGGAAACGGGGTTCTCGATCCGTCGCTGGAAGGCGGCGAGCCACTGCGCTGCCAGTGCACCGTCGAGCACTCGGTGGTCGGCGGAGAGCGTCACGGTCATCATCGTGGCGACCTCGAGAGCATCATCCGCACCGACGACCGGCCGCTTCTCGGCCGCTCCGACAGCGAGGATGCCCGCGTGGGGCGGATTCAGGATCGCCGAGAACTCGCTCGTGCCGTACATCCCGAGGTTCGACACCGAGAACGAGCCACCCTCGAGCTCGTGCTGCTTGATCCGGCCCGCGCGCGCCCGATCGGCGAGGTCGCGGATCGCGGCGCTCAGTTCGCTGAGCGGCATCCGGTCGACTCCGCGCACGACGGGTGTGAGAAGCCCCCCGTCGACAGAAACGGCTACCGCGATCTCCACCGAGGAGAACTGCCGCGTCGCGTCTGGCATCCAGATGGCGTTGGCTTCGGGGACCTCGCGTAGGGCGGTGGCCACCGCTTTCACCACCAGGTCGTTGACCGAGACCTTGGCGGCATGGGCCGCGTTGATCTGGCGGCGGGCACTCGGGGCCGCAGATACCCTGCAGGCCGGAGGCCAGAGCCTGAGCGAAGCGCTCAGCGAACGCGGGATCGTCCCCGATGTCTTCTTCGAGGTTTCGGGGTCTGCGCCGGGCCTCGCGTCGGTGCTCGAAGCTGCCAGCCCGGGCGCAACGATCGTTCCCGTCGGCATCCAGCGCGGTGAGCCGGGGCTGCCGCTCGGCTCGTGGACCCTTCGCGAGTACACGATCGTGGGCACCGTCGCGCACGTGTACCGGGACGACATCCCCGAAGCCGTCCGACTGCTCGCAGAGCGCGGTGACTGGACGGATGTCGCCGCCGAAGTCCTCCCCCTGAGTGAGGTCGTGGACGGGGCGCTCCAGCCGCTACTGAGCGGCGCTCCCGGTCAGGTCAAGACACTGATCGACCCCTGGACCGAGCACCGCAGAGCAGCCGTCCACGGCCGCGCACAGGCCTGACGCGAGCGACCCGCGCAGGCTCCGTCAACCGGATCAGGGCAGTCGTTCCATCGCGCGCAACACGTCGACGGCGGATGCCGGAACAGCGGGCTGAGATGCGGCCCCGGGAGCCACGGGCAGCGTCTCGTTCTGGGGCCTGCGGCCGAACACGAACCATACGCCGCGAGCAATGGTGTCCGAGTGGTTCACGAACAAGTGCGGCCGCATGGAGTCAAAGCTCAGCGAGTCGCCCGGGCCAAGCACATAGGTGTCGAAATCCAGTTGCAGCGTGAGTTCACCCTCGAGAAGGTAGGCGTACTCGACCCCGGCGTGGCGCATGAGCCGGTCCTCCACCGAACTGCTCGCCCCGGGCTGGTAGGTCACCAGGAGCGCATCGGCAGGACCGCCGGGAACACTCGCGAGCTTCTCCCAGCGAACGCCGTTCTCCATCTCGATCACGGGGTACTCTGCAGCGCGCCGGACGGTCGAAGCGTCCGGCGCTGCGGGGGCCGGGGCAACGGGCGAGGGGCCCGCGGTGGGAACGTTACCGACCAGCTCGTCCAGCGACACTCCGAGGTGGTTCGCCATGGCGAACAGTGTCGACACTGAGGGCTGCGTCTTACCGATCTCGACCTGCGAGATCAGCGACGCCGAAACTCCGAGCGCTTGCGCGAGCGAGCGAAGGCTCATTCCCTTCGCGGTGCGCACCTCGCGGAGCTTGGCTCCCAGGCCCTCGGTCATGATCTCCCACCAGCGCGGCCACTGGTCAGCCACGAACGTCCGCTCATTCTAGGGCAGGACATGCGCACGACCTCGGACCGCCGCGTCTCACACCAGGACGGTTCCCCGGTCGACCGGCAGGTTGACCGCGGAAACGCCGCGGTTGCGCAATAGGAATTGCGTAGCATCCACCACGTCGGCCATCGTCGCGAGCTTGCCCCCCGGAGTGTGTCGTTCGTATTGCTCCAAGAAGGACTGATACGGCGCAGCATTCAGGGTGCGCAGCGGCGGCGTCGATCTCGGCGCCGCCGCTGCGCTCTCCTCGGCCCGGTCTAGTCGGCCCGCAGCGTCGATACCTGGTACAGCGCGACGGATGCCGCGATTCCGGCGTTCAGGGACTCGGTGGCCGCCGAGATGGGAATCGACACGATCTGGTCGCACGTCTCGGTTACCAGGCGTGAGAGCCCCTTGCCCTCCGAGCCGACGACGATCACGACGGGGCGATCGGCGAGCTCAAGCGCGGGAAGTGACACGTCGCCGTCACCGTCGAGGCCGAGCACGAATACACCCTGCTTCTTGAACTCCTTGAGGGTTGTGGTGAGGTTCGGGGCGATGGCCACGGGGATGCGAGCTGCTGCTCCGGCTGAGGTCTTCCACGCCGCCGAGTTGACCCCGGCCGAGCGGCGCTGTGGAATGATGACGCCCTGGCCGCCGAAGGCCGCAGTAGATCGGATGATGGCGCCGAGGTTTCGCGGATCGGTCACGCCGTCCAGCGCGACAAGCAGCGGCAGCTGCCCCGTCTCGATCACGTTCTCCAGCAGGTCCTGGGGATGCGCGTACTCGTACGGCGGCACCTTGAGCGCCACGCCCTGGTGCACGCCGTCGAAACCTGCCATCCGGTCAAGTTCGGGCCTCGTGACCTCGAGCACGGGAATCTCTCGGTGCGCCGCGATCGACAGCATCTCCTTGACGCGGTCATCCATCTCCACGCGCTGGGCGATGTAGAACGCGGTGGCCGGGATGCGCGTTCGCAGCGCCTCCAAGACGGAGTTGCGTCCCGTCACGGTCTCGGTGTCATCGCTCTGCTTCGGACGACCACCCCGGTTCGGGTTCGAGCCCGCGACGCGCGCCCCGGGCCGCCCCGTGCCTCCGGCGGCGGCGTAACGTTCCTGCGCAGCCTTGCGTTTGCCGGCGACGTGCCAACTGCGGTCCTCGGCCTTGGGGGTCGGGCCCTTGCCTTCGAGGGACTTGCGGCCCTGGCCGCCCGAGCCCTTGGTTGCCCCCTTCTTGGTGGACTTGCGTGCGCCGGGGCGCCCTGGCTTGCTCATGCGATGCTCCAATGCGTTCCGTCGGGCCCATCTTCGAGCGTGACTCCGGCAGCCGCGATCGCGTCGCGAATGCGGTCGGCCGCGGCCCAGTCTTTTTCTGCGCGCGCGCGAGCGCGCTGCTCGATGAGTTCCTGCAGCAGAGCATCCAGCGCCGGAGCCTCCGGGCCTGATCGTGATGCCCACTGCGGGTCGAGAGGGTTGAGTCCGAGGATGCCGGTCAGTCTGGCAACCTCGCCCGCCAGCGCTCGTGCCGTCTCGGCGTCGCCGGCATCGAGTGCGGTGTTGCCTTCGCGGACTCGCTCGTGGACGATCGCCAGGGCCTGCGGCACGCCGAGGTCGTCATCCATTGCCGCGGCGAACGCCGAATCGATCACCGATGTCTCCACGAGGGCTCCGTGCCGAGCGACCCGCTCGAGGAAGGTCCGGATGCGGCCAAGCGCTGCCTCGGCCTCGTCGAAGGACTTAGCCGAGAGATCGAGGCTCGATCGATAGTGGGCGGCGGCCAGGGCATACCGCACGACGAGGGGATCGTGCTCGGCCAGCACGTCCCGTGCGAGCACGAAGTTTCCGAGCGACTTCGACATCTTCTGGCCCTCGACAGTGACCAGTCCGTTGTGCACCCAGTAGCGGGCGAACCCGTCGCCTGCCGCACTGGACTGGGCGAGTTCGTTCTCGTGGTGCGGGAAGCGCAGGTCGAGGCCACCGCCGTGGATGTCGAACTCGTCGCCCAGGTAGCGGCGCGCCATGGCCGAGCACTCGATGTGCCATCCGGGGCGCCCCCGCCCCCACGGCGAATCCCACGTGGCATCCGCGGGTTCGTCAGACTTCGCGCCCTTCCAGAGCGCGAAGTCGCGCACGTCGCGCTTGCCCCGCGGATCGGCATCAGCGGCCGGCGCCATGTCGTCGATCGACTGACGCGTCAGCTCGCCGTATTCAGCCCACGAGCGCACGTCGAAGTACACGTCACCGGCAGCGTCAGTCCCCGGCTCGGCCGCGTAGGCGTGACCCGTGCTGATCAGCTGATCGATGAGCGCGATCATCTGCGGGATCGATCCGGTAGCCCGCGGCTCGTACGTCGGCGGGAGGATGCCGATCGCAGCATAGGCGGCGGCGAATTCCTGCTCGACCCGGTAGGCCAGCGCCCACCAGGGCTCTGACTCGGTGGCGTTATCGAGCACTTTGTCGTCGATGTCAGTGACATTGCGCACGAAGGTCACGCGGCCATGGCGATGGGCGAGCCAGCGGCGCAGGATGTCGAAGGCAAGGCCACCGCGCAGGTGGCCGATGTGCGGCCCGGACTGCACGGTGGGCCCGCACACATAGACGGTGACATTGCCCGGATCCAGCGGCGCGAAAACGCGGAGTTGCTGAGCGCGGGTGTCGTAAAGCTGCAGAGCGCCCTGCCTCTCAGCCGTCACCGCATCCGTCATCCCTTCAGCCTACCGGCGGGGCCCTCGGAAGCCGCCGTGGTGCCACGCAGCCGGCGCCCCGGACAAGCGGGGATCTGGGGTAGAACTGTGGACGTGCCCTCCTCTTCCGCAGCGCTCGACATCCGCCTCGATGACCTCAGCGGCGAGCCGACCCGAGCGCTGATCGCCGCTCACCTGTCGGACATGCGCTCGATCTCGCCCGAGGAGAGTTGCCACGCTCTGGATCTCAGCGGGCTCGAGCAGCCCTCCGTCCAGGTGTGGTCGGCGTGGGTCGCCGGCGAGCTTGCCGGCGTCGGCGCGCTTGCTCAGCTCGACGAAGACAACGGCGAGCTCAAGTCGATGCGTGTCGCAGACAGCCATCGTGGCACGGGTATCGGGCGCGCGATGCTCGAGCACCTGATCGACCAGGCGCGCCGTCGCGGCATGTCGGCGCTGTGGCTCGAGACGGGCTCGACGCCGGAGTTTCTGCCGGCGCAGCGACTCTATGAGTCGGCGGGCTTCGCACGCTGCGAGCCGTTCGGCAGCTACGTGCTCGACCCGTACTCCCTCTTCATGACGAAGAAGCTGTAGCAGCGCGCAAATCCGAACTAACGCGCGGGGACCACCAGCGCGACCGCGAAGGCCGCGACGCCCTCGCCGGCGCCGGTGAAACCGAGCCCGTCAGTCGTTGTGGCCGAGACCGACACAGGGGCACCGCCGAGGGCCCGTGAGAGCACAGCCTCTGCCTCGGCACGACGCCCAGCGAGTCGTGGCCGGCGCGCCTGAACCTGGACCGAGACGTTGCCGACACGCAAACCCGCCTCGCCGAGCAGCGCAAGAGTCCTGCCCAGAAAGGCCTCAGCGTGGGCCCCGCCGTACTCCGGACGGTCGGTGCCGAAGTGGGTGCCGATGTCGCCGAGCCCGGATGCCGCCAGGAGCGCGTCGACGATCGCATGAGCCACCGCGTCTCCGTCTGAGTGTCCCGACAACGCCTGCTCGCCCGGCCACTCGAGCCCGGCGAGCCACAGCGATCCGTCACCGCCGAAGGCGTGGACATCGGTTCCGATACCCACGCGCGGCAGCGCCGGCTCACCCAGCGGTGC
>NZ_DBHD01000046.1:1918-5222 GCF_002296025.1 Microbacterium sp. UBA837 | reverse complement strand
TCCTCCTGCAATCGGGACGCGCAGGCGCTCGTGGAAACAGTGCGCGACGCGCTCGCCGAGGTTCCGGGGTCAGATCTCGAGCCGGCGGTGATCGTCGAGACCTCCGGCTCGTCGGGCTACCCCAAGTCGGTCGTGCTTCCGATCGGCGCGCTGCGCGCCAGCGCCACAGCGACGGCAGAACGGATCGGGTCCGGGTCCTGGGTTCTCGCGCTCGAGCCGACGTATGTCGCCGGTCTCCAGGTGCTCGTGCGCAGCATCCTGGCGGGGACGGACCCGGCCGTCATCCCTGCCTCGTTCACGCCCGAGCAGTTCTTCGAGGCCGCCGCGGGACTCGACGCTCCCCGGTACACGTCGCTCGTGCCCGCCCAACTCACCCGGCTCCTAGATGCCGCAGCCCGCGATCCCGCGGTCGCAGACTGCCTGCGCGGGTTCGAAGCGATCCTCGTCGGCGGCCAAGCGCTGCCAGCGGCGGAGTTGCAGCGTAGCGCCGCTCTCGGCATCCGGATCGTGCGCACGTACGGCTCCAGCGAGACCAGCGGCGGATGTGTGTACGACGGCGTGCCGCTGGCCGGAGTGAGCATACGTGTCGAGGGCGGCGAGGTGCAGATCGCGGGACCGGTTCTCGCGTCCGGGTACCTCGACGATGACGAGCGAACCGCGAAGGCCTTCGTCACGGATGCCGACGGCACCCGCTGGTACCGCACCGGCGATACGGGCACGTTCGACGGCACCCTCCGGGTGACCGGGCGCCGCGACAACGTCATTGTCAGCGGTGGCATCAACGTGTCGCTCGACCGCGTGGAGCGCGTCGTGCGCACAGTCCCGGGACTCGAAGCTGCGGTGGTGGTTCCCGTGACGGATGCCCGCTGGGGACAGGCCTCCGTCATCGTCGTCGAAGGGAGCGGCGCGGCCGTGGATGACGCGCTCGCCGAGGCACGCACGCGGGTGGAGTGCGAGATCGGTGCCCCGGCGCGGCCCCGCGCCATCGTCAGGGTCGAACGGATGCCGCTCCTGCCCTCGGGCAAGCCTGACCGCGTCCGGCTCCGCGAGCAGATCACGACGCTCTAGGATTGCTCCCCGTGGCAGCACCCTCCAAGAAGAAGCGCTCGCGGTCTCGCACGAAGCCGCATCCGGGTTCGACCAATCACGCTCGTCGCGACCACCGTTCGCCCGTCGCCGCCCCCAAGCCTGCGACGCTGCGTGACTGGATCGGTGCAGCCCGCCTGCGGACGCTCCCGCTGGCAGTCACCCCGATCCTCATCGGCACAGGAGCAGCACTTCTGATCGAGCGTCCGATGCACTGGGTCATCGCTCTGGCGTGCCTCGTGGTGTCGGTGAGCCTGCAGATCGGGGTGAACTACGCCAATGACTACAGCGATGGCGTGCGCGGCACGGATGCCTACCGGGTGGGGCCGGCTCGCCTGACCGGAGCCGGCAAGGCGAAGCCCCGGACGGTGCTGATCGTCGCGCTCGTGTACTTCGCGATTGCCGGTCTTGCGGGCCTCGCCATCACGATCCGCACCGAACAGTGGTGGTTCCTCGCGGTCGGTACCGCCTGCATCCTCGCTGCTTGGTTCTACACGGGCGGCAAGCGCCCCTATGGCTATGCGGGCCTCGGTGAACTGTTCGTGTTCGTCTTCTTCGGCCTCGTAGCAACGCTCGGCACGACGTGGGTGCAGGTGTTCGCGCTGCCGCAGGAGGCCTGGTTCGGTGCGGTCGGGGCGGGCCTGCTCGCGTGCGCCGTGCTGCTCGCAAACAACCTGCGCGACATCGATCAGGATCGCGTCGCCGGTAAGCGCACGCTCAGTGTTCTGATCGGGCGCCGCGCCACGCAGGTGCTGTACACCGTGTTCGTGCTGGTCCCGTTCGGGATCGCGGGCTACCTTGCGGTCTTCTACCCGATCGCGTGGTTGACCGCGATGGCGTTGCTGCTCGCGCTTCCCGCGATCCTCATCGTGTGGACCTACCGGCAGCCGCGCGAGCTCGTCATCGCCCTGGCGTTGACGTCAGGAACGTCGCTCGCTTTCGGAGCTTTCCTCTTCTGGGCCTTCGCCGGCTGACGGCGCGGGTGCTTCGTCGGCAGCCGGTGCGTCTTCGAGGGCGGCATCCTCAACCTGCTCGTCGGTCGGGTCAGTACGGCGCGCCCTGCGCTCGGCAAGCGATGCCGACACCTCATCGAGGGGGCGGCGCAGGAAGATCACCGAGAGGCTCAGTCCGATGAGCGCGGCGAAGATCGCCGACAGCCAGTAGAACTCGCGGCCGATGGGCAACAGCATCAGGATGCCGAACGGGACGAGGAAGAACAGGATGCGCAGCACCGTATAGAGCCAGAAGGAGCGCGCGTTCACCCCTCCATCGTAGGCGTCGGGCGCCCTGCCGCCGTCCGCCCCGGTCAGCGCCCGCAACCAGCCCCGGCGTGTCGAACCGACCTAGGATGGAGGTGTGCCCCGCGTGCTGTTGATTCTGGCGTTGGTGGCGACCGCGTTCTGGGTCTACACCATCGTCGATTGCGCTGTGCAGCCGCCGACGCGGCACCGCGGCGTGAGCAAGCCGCTGTGGATCGTCATCGTCCTCGTGCTTCCCGTGATCGGCGGGGTGCTGTGGTTGCTGGTCGGTCGCGCACGACGGTCCGCGGTTCACGCCACGCGCGCCCCGGATGATGACCCCGAGTTCCTGGGCCGCATCGGCACGATCTCGGATCAAGACGAACGAATTCGCCGGCTCGAGGAAGAGCTCGCACTGCTGGATGCCGAAGATGCGTTGGACGGTCCGACGGATGCTGACACCGTGACCGATCATGAGGCGGCATCCGCCCCGCGCGATGACGACGACGAGCCCCGCGGGTCTCGCGGCGCCGCCTGACGGGCATCCCGTGAGCGACCTGGTCGGTGGGGGCACCCGTTCGCCCGCGACGGATGCTGCAGCGGCCCTGCTCGATCAGCTGATCGCGCGGGGAGTGCGCGATGTCGTTCTCAGCCCGGGTTCGCGCTCGCAGGCTCTGGCGCTCGCCGTTGCCGACGCCGAGGAACGGGGCCTCCTGCGGTTGCACGTGCGCATCGACGAGCGGGTCGCCGGGTTCACCGCCCTGGGAATCGGTCGCGAGACACGGATGCCGGCAGCTATCGTCTGCACCTCCGGCACTGCGGTGGCAAACCTCGCGCCCGCCGTCCTTGAGGCCCACCACTCCGGGGTGCCCCTGCTTCTGCTGACCGCCGACCGACCCCCGGAGCTGCGGGGAGTCGGGGCGAACCAGACGACGCGTCAACCTGGCATCTTCGCCCCCAACACGCGGTTCGAGCTCGAC
>NZ_DBHD01000046.1:0-1535 GCF_002296025.1 Microbacterium sp. UBA837 | reverse complement strand
CTGCGCGATATCGCCGACCAGGCAGTGAGCGCGGCGCTCGGTGACGCGGTGCGTCCGGCCGGTCCCGTCCATCTCAACCTGCCGTTTCGCGAGCCGCTGGCCGGATCGCTCCCGCCGTGGTGGGGCGCGGATGCCGGAGAGGGAGCCCACACGGTCGATGCGCCGCTCGAGAACGACCAGTCGGGCGCGCTGTATCAGGGCGGGGGCGGCATCGGTGATGCCGACGAGGCTCTCGCAGCCGACGAGGAGCCGCTCGTGCTGCCTCGCGGCATCCGGACGATCGTTCTGGCAGGCGAAGGAGCGGGGCCACGCGCCGAGGCGCTGGCGTGGGAGGGCGGATGGCCGCTTGTCGCTGAGATCGTCAGTGGCGCCCGTTTCGGCCGTCAGCTCGTCCATTCCTACCGGGAGCTGCTGCGTCGGCCGGAGCTCAGCGACCCGATCGAGCGCGTCGTCGTGCTGGGTCACCCCACGCTCGCGCGCGAGACCAGCGCGCTTCTCTCCCGCGACGACGTCGAGGTGATTGCGCTGCGCGGTCCCGGAGAGACGGTCAACCTCAACGGCGCGACAGTCGCCGTTGCAGCCGTGGCCCCGGCCCCAACCGCCGCGTCGACGACAGAGGCGATCGCGGCTGATCGCGCATGGCTCGGAGAATGGATGCGGGCCTCGCGTGCGGCATCCGTCGACCTGTCAGTGCCGGCCCCCGACGGTGAGGCGCTCGCGTCGGCCGACCCGCAGACGCGGCTGGGGGCGATCTCGGCGGAGCTTGCGGTGCTGCGAGAGAAGCTCGACCGCGTGGCTCTCGTCGATGCGGCGTGGCGGGCGACGTGGCCACACGACCGGCTCGTGTTCGGCTCTTCGCGCCTGGTTCGGGTGGCCGACGCCGTGCTGCCGGGCAAGAAGGTGACCGTGCACGCCAATCGGGGTTTGGCTGGAATCGACGGAACAGTGGCGACGGCCTTCGGGGTCGCCATCGCGAGCCAGGCCGAGGGTGCTGCAGGAGTGACCCGCGTGCTGCTGGGTGATCTGGCCTTGCTGCACGACGTCGGAGCCCTGTTGCTCGCGCCGGGGGAGACGGCGCCGCGGATCCAGGTGATCGTCGGGAACGATTCCGGCGGCACGATCTTCGACGGCCTTGAGGTCGCCGCGCTCGGCTCCTCGCAGCAGCGCGATCGCGTGCTCTACACACCCCAGGATGCCGATCTCGAGGCGCTGGCGACCGCCTACGGCTGGACCTATGCGCGCATCGAGACCCGAGCCGCGCTCGACCAAGCGCTCACCTCGCCGGTGGTGGGCCCGCAACTGATCGAAGTGCCGCTCCCGCGCTGAGCGACGGGCCGGGTCCATGATGGACGGGTGACCGCGAGAAGTCAGACCTATTGGACCGGCGACGTTGCCGAACTCCTGCGAGTCCGGGAGGGCTTCGTCCTTTCGGGGGTCGACCCCGGCTCGACACCCGGCTATGGCAGCGACAAGCAGCAGGCAGCGCAGGACCTTGCTGCGGGCGTTGCGGAGCTCGACCTCTTGCAAGAGAAGCT
>NZ_DBHD01000028.1:0-18424 GCF_002296025.1 Microbacterium sp. UBA837 | reverse complement strand
AGCTCTTGATCAACACGGCCTAGGACACTCGGACACGCGCATCACGAAGAGCGCATATGTCGCGCCCGAGCAGAAGTACGTCTCATCAGGGTCCGTCGACGAGTTGTTCGGCTTTGGCGAGGGTCTCACCACATAGCCAGCAGCCGGCCCAACATGAAACGATCAACGTCCACCGAGGCGCTCGCTCGGTGTAACACGTGAGCGCGGGAACTACCGAGCATCTTGCGGTAGTTCCCGCGCACTATCGGATCCAAACACCGTTGGGGCCAGACCGATCCGTACCCATCCGGCTCTCACAAGCACTCCGCGACGCGCGACCGGACCTCATCGAGCTGGAGACCTTCGACGCCGACCACACCCTCTGCTGGAACACCGACCCCGGCCGGTGGCAGAACACAGTGACAACCTGGCTCAAGGCGTGCGCCCCGAGCTGATCGGCAGAACGGAGCGACCACCCTCCGCACCCATCTCGTTCGGCCCCGCCCGGAGAAACCCAACTCAAGCCGTACCTCCGCCGGTATCATCGTGAGTGTTGGCCTGCCTGGGCCATTGAGCGAGGGAGGACCAACGTGGCTGAGCCGTGGCTGTCCGCAGACGACATCGCCGCCCACCTCGGGGTCACCAAAGACACCGTCTACACCTGGATCGCCGAGAAGGCCATGCCCGCCCACAAGGTCGGACGCCTCTGGAAGTTCCAAGCCAGCGAGATCGACGACTGGGTGCGACGAGGCGGCGCCGCAGGAGACGACACCCTATGAAGGCACGAATGTCAGAGGTTCCTGCTGAGATCGAACCCGCGATGAAGCCCATCGTGAGCCGGATTCGCAACGCCCCGCTCCGGGTGAGTGACGTGATGCGCGCAACCGGAAGGAGGACGACCGAGATATGACGAGTTCACATGTCGCTGAGAGCGGCTTCACGCTCGGCACGTTGCGTACGACTGCCAGCCACACGATTGGCATTCCCCACCTGGTGGAACTCCTCCGCGAAGTGCCATCCGATGCGCCTGCCGACCTGTACCGCCAAGCAGTGGTCGAAGACAACATCCTCGGACGGCCAACTTTGGCCGGGCGGCAGCGTTCGTTCCGCCACCTGCGCGAGCTGTACTTCCTTGATCCGGGGCGCGCGGAATTCGCGGCCTTGCGGTCCCTCTGGGACATCGACCCCGCGGCACAGCCACTCCTTGCGGGGCTGCTGGCTTTCACCCGCGACGAGGTGCTCCGCGCCTCGTTCGCCGCGGTCGCGGACCTCCCAGTGGGATCGGGCGTGACATCGGCAGACCTCACCGCCGCGGTCGCCGCGCAGTTCGGCAACGAGATGTCGGAGTCAACCCTTGGAAAGACTGGGCGCAATACCGGGGCCTGCTGGACCCAGACCGGTCATCTCGCCGGTCGCGCCAAGAAGGTGCGCACTGAGGTGGAGGCCCGCCCGGTTGCCATCGCGTATGCGGCCTACCTCGGCCACCTCGCCGGCGGACGTGGCCTCGGCGTGCTCGACAACCCCTGGTCGCAGATTCTGGGGCTGGCCCCTGGCCGCACGTTGGAGGCACTGCGTGACGCGCACACCCAAGGCCTCCTTGACTTGCTCGTTGCGGGCAACGTGGTGGATGTGTCCTTCCCGACGTTCGGCGGCGTCGCATGAGCCGCGTCTCGGATCTCGTCGACGCCTACAAGGCCGAGTTGCCGCTGGCGTGGAAGGACAATGTCTCGGGCGGTGAGCGCGTCTGGATGCTCGTCTACCCGCCCGACCTGGAACGCCAAATGCGGCACGCTCTGCCGAGCATCGAGTTGGCGACTACCCAGGCCGGCCGCGTCTGGGCTGTACTCGACGTCACCGACGACTTCGGGCGCTGGCTGTCCGCTCACCGGCATGCGGAAGCCTTCTACGAGGACCCGAGCGACCTCACTCAGTCGATCCTGGATCAGTTTGAGACAACCCTTGTCGCCCGCATCCGCCAGGCTCTCGAAACGGCACCCGAAAACGCTGTCGTGGCGCTCGTTGGCATTGGCTCGATCTTCCCGTTCCTGCGAGCATCGAGCGTCGTCAAGTCCGTTGACTCCGCGGTCACCGGACGCCTTCTCGTTCTCTTCCCCGGGCTTCATGACCCGGAGACTCATTCATTCCGCTTGCTCGACGCGCGCGATGGGTTCAACTACCGCGCCCGTGTCATCGATCCGCAGAAGGACATCGCGTGACGACCAACAACAACCTCTTCGTCCGGCCTCCACTCAGCTTCGAGATTCCGAACGATGGCGTAACCAATGTGGACCGTCCCGAGGACCCCAACCAGTGGGACGTCCTCAAGTACGAGCTGGAGAGCTTCGTCTGCGAGGGCGAGTACGAGCACGGCCTCCAGCGCATCCTCGACTCCTACACCGGACATCGGAATCGGACGACGCAGCCTGCCGTGTGGGTGTCGGGTTTCTACGGCAGCGGTAAGTCCCACCTCGTTCGAGTCCTCCAGCACCTGTGGGCCGACACTAGGTTTCCGAACGGCGCGACCGCGCGCGGTCTGACGAACATCCCCCAGGGCATCCAGGAACAGTTGACGGAGCTGACAACTCTCGGCCGACGCGACGGTGCCGCACCGTGGGCGGCAGCAGGCGCACTCGACCGCAGCGGCGACACCCTCAACTCGGTGTTCCTTTCGATCGTCCTCGGCGGGGCAGGACTGCCAACGCGTGTCGCTCCCGCCCAGGTTGCGCTGTGGCTCGCGGGGAACGGGCACCTCGACGCTGTTCGCGATCACGTCGCGGCCAACGGCGGCGACCTCGTCGAGGAACTGGGCGAGTACAACCTCAGCACGCTGCTCGCGAACGCGATCCTTGCAGCCGACCCGCAGTTCGCCGCGTCGGCCAAGGACGTGCGTGCCGCGCTGCGCAGCCAGTTCCCGCCGGATACCCGCTCGTTCTCCACGGATGAGACGATCGCGTTGCTCAAGAAGATTCTTGAGTACGTCGGCGATGGCCAGATACCGCCGTCGCTGATCGTCCTCGACGAGGTGCAGCAGTACATCAGCAGTGACGGCGGCCGAGCGATGGAGGTGCAGAACCTCGTTGAGTCTGTGTCGCGCGAACTGAACGGCCGGGTGCTGCTTGTAGCTACGGGCCAGCAAGAGTTGACGGCTGATTCGACGCTTCAGAAGATTCAGGACCGTTTCACCGTCAAGGTCGTGCTCAAGAACCAGGACGTCGACGCCGTTGTCCGCCGTGTGCTCCTCAGCAAGGAACCCGCTAAGAAGCCTGCTCTTGACGCCACGTTGGCGTCGGTTTCCGGGCAGATTTCCCGCCAACTCATCGGCAGCAGGATTCAGCACACCGCGGCGGATGACAAGGACCTCGCCGAGGACTACCCGTTGCTCCCGTTGCGTCGTCGTTTCTGGGAGAGCGTGCTCCGCCAGGCCGACGCTGGCCGCGCCGGTCAGCTGCGCTCCCAGCTCCGCATCGTGCATGAGGCGAACCGCAAAGTCGCTCCCCAGTCGGTCGGCACTGTGGTCGGCGCCGATTTCCTCTACTCGCAGAAGAACGAAGACCTCAACGGCGCGGGCCTCCTTCTTAAGGAGACGCAGACGCTCATCCACGAGCAGGGGCAGAAGGACCCCCTGCGCGGCCGCATCCTCGGCCTCATCCACCTCATTGGTCTGCTCCCTACATCGGGCCACGGCGACATCGGCGTCCGTGCGACGGCAGACCATCTCGTCGACCTCCTCGTCGAGGACCTCGCCCACGACGGGGACCGGCTCCGGCAGCAGGTGCCTGCGGTGCTCGAAGCGCTCGCCGAAGAGGGCGTCATTCAGCAGGATGGCGAGGAGTTCCGCCTTCAAACTAAGGCGGGCCGCGAGTGGGACGAGGCATTCCGCAGGCACCACGCTCAAGTCACGGACAGTGAGGTAAGCACAGATCGTGATTCGCTGTTGCTCACTGAGGTCGGAAGGTCGATACCCGCTTCGATCCAGCAGGGTCGTGCCAAGGAATCCCGCAAGCTCGCGCTGCACGCCGACGCCTCGCTTCCGCCGGAGTCCGATGCGATCTCGGTGTGGCTGCGCTCCGAGTGGGACGAGGGCATCACGGCGAAGCAGTTCGACGAGGCCGCGCGCAGCCTCGGAGTTGACTCGCCGATCGTTCTTGTCCATCTTCCCCGACTCCAGGCTCCCGCGTTCGTCGCGGCAGTCCGTAACAAGCTCGCCGCGCAGCGAGTGATCGACCAGCACGGAATCCCGCAGGACGACGAGGGTAAGCAGGCAAGAAGTGCGATGCAGACCCGACTCAACCGTGCAACCGACCAAGTGAACGCCCACGTCCGCGATGTCATCGGCCGGGCGAACGTACTCCTCGGGGGTGGGACTTCGCCGAGCGGCGTCAGCCTGCGCGAGCGGATCGAGGCGGGCGCACAGTCCGCCGCGACCCGCCTGTTCCCACGGTTCTCCGAAGCTGACGACAACCGGTGGCCGCAGGTGATCGCGCGCGTGCGGAGTGGATCGGCTGCCGACGCGCTCAAGGTCGTCCAGCACGACGCCGACCCAGAGCAGCACAGTGTCGTCAAGGAAGTTCTCAGTCATGTCGGCCCGGCGGGCACGTCCGCGAGTGATGTCGAGAAGGCCGTGACCTCGAAGCCACTCGGCTGGCCGCGCGACGCGCTCATGGCCTCCCTCGGCGTGCTCCTCGACACCGGAGTGATCCGTGCGACGCTCAACGGGAGCGACGCGACCACCGCCGATGTACTCAAGCAGACCCGCCTCGGCAATGTGCATCTCCGCCGCGAGATCACGGTGCTCAAGCCCGCCGAGAAAATCCAGGCCCGCCAGTTGCTGAGCAACCTCGGCTTCCCGACCGGCAACGACGGACTCGTCTCGGCTGCCGAACAGGCCGTCAAGTCGCTCGTCGACCGTGCAAAAGGCGTGAGCGGGCCCGCTCCGCTCCCGGACATCACAGTGCCGGGCAGCATCCAGGTGATCGTGAGCGCGTCGGGAAACGACCGCGTGCACGCCCTGCTGGCAGCGAAGAATGACCTCACAAGCTTCAATGAACAACTCGGAGACCTGGAACGCAGGCTCAAGACCCGCACGCCTTCGCTCGAACTGGCACGTTCGCTTGCATCCTCGGCCGCGGGGCTGGGGCCCGCCTTGGCGGCCCGTGAGCGCCTCGGCGCACTGGCCGCGAGCCGCGATCTCCTCGCCGAGGCCGATCCAGTCACCCCAATCGTGAAAGAACTCGCCGAGGCGCTCCGCGATGCCATCCACGAAGCAGCGGTGGCGTTGCACGACGCCCGAGCGACGGCTGTGGCAGATCTCGAACAGCAGCCAGCATGGACGGCTCTCGACGAAGCGCAGCGCGAGGCGCTCCTCACGGAACATCATCTCGGCATCGAGGCGGAGCCCAACCTTGCAGATGCTGCTGCCGTCCTGAGTGCGGCGCAGACTCGGCCGCTCCAGGGGTGGACCGCTGAACTCGACGCCATCCCGCAACGGGCTTCGCGGGCGCTGGAAGCGGCCATTCAGCTCACGACACCTGCGGTCAAGACGGCCACAGTGCGGGTTTCGACGGCGAGCCTGAGCAGCGCCGACGAGGTCGAGCGCTACATCGCGGCCCTGCGGATGCAGCTTCTCGACGCCCTGAACAGCGGTAACGACACCGTGGTGGTGAAGGGCTGACCATGACGACGGCAACGACCAAGGTCCTCAACGCCGACCAACGTCGTTTTCTCGACGCCCAGACGCAGCGCGCCCGCGAGGCTGCACAGCGCGCCGCCGAAGATGCTCTGCGCGCTCTCGCTGTCGCCGAGCCGAGCCGTCCGGGCTTCTTGAATGGTGAGCAGAACAAACTCCGGCTTGCGCTCCGCGACAAGGCACGACAGCTCGGCGATGACAATGCACGAGCGGGTGCAGCGCTTACCAACCTGGTGCACGATGTCGCCTACGAGCAGTGGCACCGCTTGCTGTTCGCGCGCTTCCTGGAAGTCAATGGGCTGCTCCGGCATCCGGATTACCGCGATATCCCGTTGTCATTGGAAGACTGCGGCGATCTCGCGTCAGACCTTGGCGAGCCGGACGCCTGGGCCGTTGCCGCGCGGTTCGCCTCGGAGATTCTGCCCGGCGTGTTCCGCCTCACCGACCCCGCGGTACAAGTCCGGTTTGCAGCCGAACACCGAGCCGCGCTGGAGCGCCTCCTCCTCGACATTCCTTCCGATGTCTTCACGACCGAGGACGCCCTCGGATGGGTGTATCAGTTCTGGCAGACGGCCGAGAAGAAGCGCGTCAACGAGTCGGGCGTCAAGATCGGCGGGGCGGACCTCTCGCCCGTCACACAGCTCTTCACCGAAAACTACATGGTTCGATTCCTCCTGGAGAACTCTCTCGGAGCATGGTGGGCCGCACACCACCCCTCGTCGGCACTCCTTGACGGCTGGGAGTACCTGCGCCGCAACGAGGACGGAACCCCTGCGGCGGGCTCGTTCAGTGATTGGCCTGACCGTGCTGCCGACGTGACGGTGATGGACCCCTGCTGCGGCTCCGGTCACTTCCTCGTCGCAATGTTCGGGATGCTCTGGCGCATGCGCGCCGAGGAGGAAGGCCTCGCGCCGGCCGAGGCGCAGGATGCCGTCCTCCGTGACAACCTGCATGGGCTCGAACTCGACCCGCGCTGCACTCAGATCGCAACCTTCAACGTCGCGCTCGAAGCCTGGAAGCAAGGCGGGTTCCGCGAACTCCCTGCTCCGCAGATTGCATGCTCTGGTGTGCCTGTCCGCGGGGCTTCGCGGGAGTGGGAATCGCTCGCGGGCGATGACGACGAACTGCGCAAGGCTATGCGCGGCCTCCACTCGCTGTTCCGCAACGCCGACAGCCTGGGGTCACTGCTTGACCCACGTCCCACGGAGCACCGCGATGGGTTGTTCGGCCGCGACCTTACTATCGGGGTGTCTGCGGAGCGGGTGCGCAGCCTGCTCGCGACAGCCCTCAAAGAAGAGCGGCAGGACGCGACGGTTCTCGGGCATGCTGCCGAGGATGTCATACATGCGGCAGGTCTGCTTGGCCGCGACTACACCCTGGTAGCCACCAATCCTCCATACCTGAGCACACAACGGATGGACGAGGCCACGGCCGAGTTCATCGCTGACCGCTTCCCGCGATCAAGCACGGAGCTTGCGACGGCAATGCTTGAACGGTACCTCCCCGGAGAGAGCGGCACCATCGCGGCCGTTATGCCGATGAACTGGCTCTTCCTCAAGTCCTTCAGCTCACTTCGCGTGCACCTGCTCAATCACGCCGGATGGAACGTAGTGGCTCCGCTTGGACCGGGCGCATTCCAGACGATCACTGGCCAAGTCGTGCAGTCTGCTCTGGTGCTGCTCTCCGCGCAGCGTCCGAAGGACATGATGTTCGTCGATGCGCGGATGCCGGCGTCTGCTGAAGCAAAGGCCGAGTTGCTCCTGAATGGCTCCGTGGACCTTGTGCCCTTCGAGGAAGTTCGTAAGAACCCGGGCGCCGTCCTCGACGCAAGCACGTTGGGCAAGAGCCTCCTGTCCTCTTACGCCACGAGTTGGCAGGGACTCGTCACCACCGACTCGTCGCAGTTCATTCTGCACTTCTGGGAGGTACCAGCGGAGGGAACCGTATGGGCTCGATACGTCACCGCGCCGACTTACACCGCGCCGTATTCGGGACGGGAGTACTTCCTTCGGTGGGAGGGCGGTACCGGTTCCCTGAGTCGATCAAAGGCCCACAACTTCAATCCGTCGGCTGTGCTGGGCAAGCAAGGAATACTCGTTGCGCAGTCGAGTATGCGAGTCACTCTCTATTCAGGTGAGAAGTTCAATCACGCCGCGGCGCCGATCATCCCGTTGAATCCGGAACATCGTGAGGCGATCTGGGCGTACCTTCAGAGCGAGGATTACGCCGCTGCCGTCCGCCGCATCAACTCGAAAGTAATGGTCGACTCCGGGTATCTCATCAAGGTGCCTTTCGACCTCGAACACTGGAAGCATGCCGCAGTGGAGGCGGGCCCGCTTCCTGCCGCACGCTCTGATGACCCAACACAATGGTTGTTCGACGGGGCCATTGCGACGGCGCTCCATCCCCTTCAGGTTGCTGTTGCTCAACTGCTGGGTTTCCGCTGGCCGGATTCAGTTGACGCCGATGGGGCACTCGATCGCATGAAGGACCTGGACGGCATGGCGGCACTCGTGTCGCTGCCAGGTGAACCGGACCTGGTCACCCGGTTGCGCGATTACCTTGCGGTCGCGTACGGCAACGACTGGTCCAGCGCCCGCGAGCGAAAGCTGGTTGTCGAAGCCGGCGGCAAGAGCGGAAAGCTCGACGACTGGCTTCGGGATCAGTTCTTTGCTCAGCACGCAAAGCTCTTCGGCAACCGGCCGTTCCTGTGGCACATCTGGGATGGCCGGAAGGACGGGTTCTCGGCAATCGTCAACTACCACCGCCTTGATCGGCGAACGCTTGAGAAGCTCACATTCACTGCCCTCGGTGCATGGATCGACCGGCAGAAGCACGAGGCCCGCGCAGAGCGTCCAGGTGCCGATGCGCGGCTGGCTGCCGCCGAAGAACTTCAGCGCAGACTCCAGCTGATTCATGGCGGCGAGCCGCCCTATGACGTGTACGTCCGGTGGAAGGAGATGGCCGAGCAGCCGATCGGGTGGGAGCCTGACGTTGATGACGGGGTTCGTTTGAACATCCGTCCGTTCGTGATCGCCGACGTGCTCCGGTCCAAGGTGAACGTCCACTGGCGAAAGGACCGTGGAACAAATCCCGACGGGTCGGAACGCCACAACGATCTGCACCCGACGCTTGAGGAGCGCCGTGCCGCCCGGCGCGAGGCGGGGGACGCCAAATGACGCTTGTCCGTGCCGTCGTCGCGAAAGCCCTCCGCGACGCTGCTGCCTTCAATGCGGGGGCGAACTCTGCCCCCGCGGCTGTTCTGTGGGCCGATCCTGAGCGCACCTGGGAGCCGGTGATTCGCATCCTCCAAGAGGCCGTGCCCATCTTGGTGCTCGGAGAGTACGAGCCCGCGGCCGCACGAGGTCCAGCGCTTTGGCTTCGAGCCGTTCTCGCCTCGCCCGAGTCCGCGGAGCTGCCAGCTCATCTTGCCGAACGAGACGAGCGCAATCCGTGGGTGATCTACCTGCCTGGTGTGAGTCGAGGCTCCGTGGCTGAGGCAGCGGCTCTAGATGACTCGCTCGCGCCGTTGGCCGAGGTTGCGATCCGCTCGAACTGGTGGCCTTCCGCCCACGGCCAGACGCCATGGACGCCGCACTCCTTCCTTGCGGCGAAGGAGGGTGCTGGGCTCGACATCGCGAGCGACGGTGCGACGAAGGCGGCCCTCGCTCAGGTGCTGGACAAGCTCCTCTTCGAGGACATCGCCGATCTCAAACGTATGGGGCGTCTCGATTCGTCTCGCCTGCACCACCTCGTGCTTGATGACTCAGTGCGCACGCTCCTCGATTGGATGAACGACCCAGACGCTGTGCGGGCCTCGCTCGAGGGTGCGCAATGGCAGGCCCTTGTCGCCTCCTGCAAGTCCGTCTACGGCATCAGCCCCGACAAGGACGGCGCTCTCACTGCAGCCAGCAAGCTCGGCCGCCGAACGGGTGAGTGGGGAACTGTCTGGCAACGGTTTGCGGAGAACCCGAGCCGTTATCCGAACCTCCCTGCCTTGCTCGACCAAGCACGGCCCTCCGTGGTGCCGCTCTTTGGAGACGTGGACCCGCACCCCGACTCGTGGCCCTCGTGGAACCGCGATGAGGAGGACGCCATCAGGTCCGCGCTTGATGCATTGGGCACTCATCCCGACCCGCGTGGTCGCGTTCAGGAACTCGCTGCCGCGCACACGTCGCGCGAAGAAAACGTCTGGGCTGCTCTCGGCCAGGCACCTCTTGCGAAGGCCGTCGGCCACCTCGCCGAACTGGCAGACCGCGTCGCGACCGCTCCGACAGCAACAGACCTCAAGACTCAGATTGCCTGGTACAGCGACGAAGGCCACGTGATCGACGACCTCGCACTGCGGACGATCGCGACGGCCAAGACCGCACAGGATAGGTCCGCTGTCGCTCACGCGCTCGCCGCGATCTACGACCCCTGGGCCGATCAGTCGGCACGAGCATTCCAGAAAGCCGCCGTTGGTTCCTACAGCGGCCAGACGGGCCTCGACGTAGTCGCCGGAACGTGCGTGGTCTACGTCGATGCACTGCGCTACGACCTGGCCACCCGTGTTGCTCGCCGACTGTCGGGTCTCGTGGTAGTTGTGGAGCCGCGCCAGGCGGCTTTCCCCAGCGTCACGCCAACCGGCCAGCCGGCGGTGGCGCCGATCAGGATCAGCATGGCTGGCGGCGCGGCCTTCGACGCGGCCGACGATCAGGGGCGATCTGTGAAGGGTGCAGTGCTGCGGTCGGCCCTCGCTGGGGCGGAGGTGCAGTTCCTCGACTGGGACACCGCTCAGGTCGGCGACCCTGCCGGAACGGCGTGGACGCAGACGAACATGATCGACTCGCTGGGCCACTCACACGGGCACCAGATGGCGGACCTCGTCGACCACCACCTCGACCTCGTCGCAGAGCGTGTTCGTGCACTAATCGAAGCAGGGTGGCGGAAGGTTGTCGTGGTCACCGATCACGGCTTCCTCTTGCCTGGTCAACCAGCGCAGAAGGTCAACCTCTCTATACAGATCACGGAAGGTGATGTTGCCCGCAAGCCGCGTGTGGCGCGGTTGAAGGCCACCGCGGCGCGCCCAGACTTCCCGATCCTGCCCTGGACATGGGACTCGTCTGTTGACATGGTTAGCGCACCGGGAACTGCTGCATTCGAGTCGGGCCGTCTGTACGAGCACGGCGGTTTGAGTCCCCAGGAGTGCGTGATTCCCGTCGTCACCGTGACCCGCGGCGATTCGGACGCTGGGCCCGCCCAGATTGAGGCTGTTCGATGGACCGGACAGCGCTGCCGCATCGACTACGGTCCTGCCGAAGCCGAGGTGGTTGCCGAGGTTCGGCTTCGCCCCGCCGACGCATCGAGCGCCGTCGGTGGCCCGAAGTCGCCCACCGAGCCGGGCGAGGTCAAGGTGCTCGTCGATGAGGACCAGGCTCCTGCTGGGGTGAACGCGTGGGTCGTACTTCTCGACCCGAGCGGTGGAGTTCTAGCACAAGCACAAACCACGGTAGGAGGCGTCGAATGACCGAAGCAATCACGCTCGACGAGATCGACACGACCGCAGCGTCAGCCTTCGAGGGGTACGTCGTTCGCAAGGATCTCGCCCAGCAGTTCAAGGGTGCGTATCCTGTCCCGACGTACGTCGGCGAGTTCCTTATCGGGCGCTACTGCGCCACGACCGACCCGGAGGAGATCGAAGAAGGGCTCCAGATCGTACGACGGCTGCTCGCAGACCGCACAGTGCGGGCAGGTGAAGAGGAGCTCTTCAAGTCGCGCGCGCGCGAGCGCATGACCGTCAAGCTCATTGATCTCGTCAAGGCCCGTCTCGATGCGAAGTCGAACGCTTATGTCGCCGAGCTGCCGAGCCTTGGACTCCGAGACGTGCGCATCGACGATGCCGTTGTCCGCGAGAACGAGCGCATGCTGACCGGTGGCTTCTACGCCGAGGTTGACCTGTTCTACGACGCCGCGATCGCTGATGAGAGCAACGGCAAACCCTTCGCTATCGGGTCGCTTCGCCCCATCCAGCTCTCAACCCGCGATTCGCTCTCGCGTCTGGCCGAAGGCCGCTCACGGTTCACCACAGAGCAGTGGAAGCACCTCCTGCTTCGGTCAGTGGGCTTCGAACCTGCGCAACTCACCGAGCGCGAGCAAGACGTGCTCCTGCTGCGCATGGTCCCGTTCGTGCAGCGGAACTTCAACATGGTCGAACTAGGGCCTCGTGGCACTGGCAAGTCCCACCTGTTCCAGCAGGTCTCGCCCTACGCGCACCTGATTTCCGGCGGCAAGGCCACCGTTGCCCGGATGTTCGTCAACAACGCCACTGGGCAACGCGGCCTCGTCGCGCAGTACGACGTCGTCTGCTTCGATGAAGTCTCCGGCGTCTCCTTCGACCAAAAGGACGGCGTCAACATCATGAAGGGCTACATGGAGTCGGGTGAGTTCTCCCGGGGCCGTGAGTCCATCCGTGCTGACGGTTCGATCATGTTGGTCGGGAACTTCGACGTGGATGTCGCCCACCAGCAGCGGATCGGCCACCTGCTCTCGCCGCTGCCCCCGGAGATGCGTGACGACACGGCGTTCATGGACCGCATCCACGCCTACCTTCCCGGCTGGGATGTTCCGAAGCTCAACCCGACTTACTTCACTCACCACTTCGGACTCGTGAGTGATTTCCTGTCCGAGTGCTGGTCGCGCCTTCGCGACCAGTCTCGCCTCACCTCGATCCAGGGGCGGGTCAACTACTCCGATGCACTGTCGGGCCGGGACCTGTCGGCCGTCAACAAGACGGTCGATGGCCTGCTCAAGCTCTTGTATCCCGACGCCGAAGCAGCGATCTCCGACGAGGACCTCGAATGGGCGGTGCGCATCGCACTGGAGTGCCGGCGCCGCGTCAAGGAACAGCAGCGCCGCATTGGCGCAGCAGAGTTCCGTAACACCCAGTTCGGCTACCGCCTCGGCGAGGGAGTCGAGCAGTTCGTCTCGACCCCCGAGCTCGCGAGCCCCGACTCGATCGGGCTCGATCCGCTGCCCCCAGGCCAGGTGTGGGCGATCTCCGAGGGCGGCGGCGACGTCGGCCCGGGCCTCTACCGAATCGAGGCGGCGGACACGCCCGGCTCTGGCGCACGCGGTCTACTCAACCAGGCCGCACCCGCCACGCTCCGGGAAAGCTTCAAGGTCGCAGAGCAGAACCTCATTGCCCAGGCGAGACAACTCGTGGGCGACCGTGACCCGCGCGAGCACAACCTTACCGCCCAGGTTCGTGCGCTCGACGCGGCCAAGACCGGCGCCGGCCTCGGACTGCCGATCCTTCTCGCACTGGCCTCCGCGATGCTCCAGCGGTCTATCCGTGGCGGCCTGATCGCCGTGGGCAACCTGTCGCTCGGCGGCGGCGTCGAGACGATCCTCAACGCAGCGCAACTCGCCGAGCACGCGATGGAGAAAGGAGCAACAGCCCTCTTGCTCCCAGTGTCTGCCCGCCGCCAACTCCTTGACGTCAGCGACGAGGTAGCAACGAAAGTGTCGTTCATCTTCTACAGCGACGCCCCGGACGCCCTCATGAAAGCACTCGACGAATAGGCGTACAGATGGTCCGGAGAGCTCGATATGCGCACTCTCGGCGAGGTCAAACGTGTCAAGCGCCAAGCGCCACGCGCGCGCCATCAGTGCGACACAAACTCCACATGATCTAGCCCGCGGCAGTCGACTCTAGTCAGGTCGCTGGTGCCGGAATCTGCGTAAATCCGCGCCAGTACGTCCCCGATTCCCGCACGAGCTGTACTTCGGCGTCTGACGCCTTTGCGACAAGAGGGGCCCTCGAGCTAAATCGCTCGGGGGCCCCTCTTGCGCTATCAGTCTTCGATCGCGTCTTCGGCATCCTGCATCGCGGCGGCACCCTCCTCGGGTGACTCTGCGCCGGCGCCTGGGCGCGGCTCCTCGTCGTGCTCCACGCTCGCTTGGTCTGAGCCGTGACTGGGGCTGCGGTCGGTCATCATTCGCTCCTCTGTCGGTGAGCATCTAGACAAGCCGTCCCGAACCACGAAACACAGGGGGTGGCGCCACGGCCCGCGCAAGAGGAGAATCATCGACGCGTTGTGGCGGGAGCGGCTGCGTTCCCATTCCGCGAGTCACTCAGCCGTAGAAGTGCTTCTCGAAGACACGACGTGCGCGCCGCGTGACGCCGAGATAGTCCTCTTCCACCCGCGAAGCCGAGTGTGGCGGGTACTCGAGCAGGCGAGCGAGCCCG
Source organism: Microbacterium sp. UBA837 (assembly GCF_002296025.1). Classification (NCBI taxonomy): domain Bacteria; kingdom Bacillati; phylum Actinomycetota; class Actinomycetes; order Micrococcales; family Microbacteriaceae; genus Microbacterium; species Microbacterium sp. UBA837. The sequence continues at coordinate 4,529 of NZ_DBHD01000028.1, read as the reverse complement.
TCGAGTTTGCGCCGATCCGTCGGCAAGACATCGCTCGTCTGCCCCGACAGCAGGGTGTTAGCCGACCGCAATCTGCTCGCGAGGATCCAGGCATGTCTCAGACGTTCGACGGCGCTGGCGGGCAACAACCCATGCGAAGCCAGCGCGTCGAGTGCTCGAAGGGTCGACGTGGTGCGCAATTCGGGAACGTCATGGGCGTGCTGCAGCTGGAGCAGCTGCACCAGCCACTCCACATCGCTGAGAGAACCGGGGCCCAACTTCAGATGTCTCGCAGGATCGACACCCTGCGGCAGACGTTCATTCTCGACCCGTGCCTTGATGCGCTTGATCTCACGCAGACCGCTCTCGTCGGCAGACGCCGGATAGCGGACCGAGTCGGCGAGCTCCGTGAACGCGCCGATCAGCTTCACGCTTCCTGCGACACCCCGGGAACGAAGCAGTGCCTGGGCCTCCCACGACAGCGACCACCTGCGGTAGTACGCCGCGTAGGCCTCCAGCGACCGGACGATCGGGCCAGTACGACCCTCAGGGCGTAGGTCAGCGTCCAGATCGAGCGGCAGCCGCAGATCCTCCGAGTGCTGCCGCAAGCCGGCGACGAGCGCGTTCGCCAGCTGGCTCGCACGCCCCTCCTCGACACCGTTGGCACGATAGACGTAGAGCACATCGGCATCGGACCCGAAGCCGAGTTCCGCGCCGCCGAACCTGCCCATCGCGATGACCGAGAAGTCGAGTGCATCATCTTCGGGCGGCACGACCTCTCGCCGCACCGCCCGCAGCGTGGCTTGGATCGTCACCTCGGTGATGGTCGTCAGCGCGTTGGCGATCTCGTCGATCGAGAGGATTCCGAGAACGCCGCCCATCGCAGTTCGGAGGACCTCCCGGCGGCGCAGAGCCCGCACGGCCCGCGCTGCGTCCTCGATGGAGCTGTGCCGGGTCTGGATGGCTCGGGCTTCCTCCTGGAGCGCCACACCAGAGCGGGGCCGAAGTTGCTCCTCCCCGTCCAGCCATGCCGCTGACTCGGGAATCCACTCGACGAGTTCCCCCACGTACCGCGAACCGGAAAGAACGCGGGTCAGTCGCTCAGCAGCCCCCGTCGAGTCGCGCAGCATTCGGAGGAACCACGGAGTGTCACCGAGACGCTCACTCAGGCGCCGGAAAGAGATCAGGCCGTAGTCCGGATCAACGCCGTCAGCGAACCAGCGGATCATCACGGGCATGAGATGACGCTGAATGGTCGCCTTGCGACTGAGACCGGTTGTCAGCGCACGAATGTGGCGGAGCGCACCCGGCGGATCGAGGAAGCCGATCGCCGCGAGGCGGTCGTGAGCCTGATCCTCGGACAGGGCGCGCTCCTCAGCGGGCAGTGCCGCCACGGCCGACAGCAGCGGCCGATAGAACAGCCGCACATGAATGTCGCGGACTTCGCGCTTGATCGCTTCCCACTGCGCGATGAGGTCAGCTCCGGTGTCAGCCAGGCCGGATGCGCGGGCCAATACGCGCAACTCGTCGGGATCAGTGGGCATCAGGTGCGTACGCGAGAGCCGACGCAACTGTAGACGGTGCTCCAGCAGCCGCAGCAGCCGGTAGTCACGCGCGAATGCCGCGGCATCCGTGCGCCCGATGTACCCCTCAGCGACCAATGCATCAATCGCTGCAAGCGTGCCGCGCTGCCGGATCGCCTCGTCGCTGAGGCCATGCACCAGCTGCAGCAACTGCACCGTGAACTCCACGTCTCGGATGCCGCCCGGACCCAACTTGATCTGCTGGGCGACCTCCTCGGAGGGGATGTGGTCGGTCACGCGCTCTCGCATCCGCTGCACGCTGTCGACGAAGTTCTCACGGGCGGCGCTCGCCCAGACCCGCGGTCGAACTGCCTCGATGTAGGCCTCCCCCAGGGCTGGGTTTCCCGCGATCGGGCGAGCCTTCAGGAGAGCCTGGAACTCCCAGCTCTTCGCCCACCGCTCGTAGTAGGCCACGTGCGAATCGAGCGTGCGCACCAGAGCGCCCTGCTTACCCTCGGGTCGCAGGTTCGGGTCAACCTCCCACAGTGGCGGCTCGATCTCAACGCCGGAGATTCCACGCATCGTTTGCACGGCCAGGCGCGTGCCGATATCCACAGCGCGGCTCTCGGATACCAGGTTCTCGTCATCCGTCCCCGCGACGAAAATCACGTCGACGTCGGAGACGTAGTTGAGTTCACGGGCACCGCACTTGCCCATGCCGATGATCGCCAGCTGGGTCGCATCGACCTGCTCGCGAGAGAACTGGCCGGCAGGTCCTCCCGTTGAAATACGGGTTCTGGCGATACACAGGGATGCTTCGAGCGCGGCGGCCGCCGCATCGGCCAGCGCCCTCGACACGGCGTCCAAGACGGCTTCCGGTGCGACATGCGAGAGATCGAAGAGCGCGATGCGCGCCAGTTGGGTCCGATACGCAATGCGCAAACGGACCCAGGCGGCTTCCGACCCGTCGTCGGCGAATCCTCCCTGGACGCCCACTGCGGTCAGAAGGACTTCGCGAAGCTCCGCCTCGCTCGGGAGCCTGTCGGCGCCACCCTCGAGCTGAATGATCTCATTCGGATGCCGGCCATAGAACTCGCCGAACCCGCGCGACGCGCCGAGCAGAAGCCACAGGTGCGACCACCGGCGCTCGTCGAAGGCGGCGACCCGCAGTGCGTCGGCGTCGCGGCGCGCTACCCGGAGTAACGCCTGCAGTGCCGCGTCGGGATCTGCGGCGGCTGCAGCAGGGGCCGCCACGGATGCTCGGTCGATGCCGAGTGTCTCAGCCAGTTCCGCGAGCCCGGCGTCTGCCTGAGCAAGTTCGCTGAAGCCGACGCGCGCCAGGTCGGTGAGACCCGTGGTCCGTTCGGTGGATGCCATCGACGGTCCCGGGCGCGTCAGAGCATCTCGAGGTTGCTCTTCAGCTCGTACGGGGTGACCTGTGCACGATACTGCCGCCAGTCGCGGCGCTTGTTGAGCAGGACGTAGTTGAACACCTGCTCGCCGAGCGTCTCGGCCACGAGTTCGGAGTCCTCCATGTACTCCAACGCGTGGTCGAGGCTCTGCGGGAGCGGCGCGTAGCCCAGGGCTCGCCTCTCGGAGTCACTGAGCGACCAGACGTTGTCTTCCGCCTCTGCCGGCAGCTCGTACCCTTCTTCGATGCCCTTGAGGCCGGCGGCGAGCAGCAGCGCATAAGCCAGGTAGGGGTTGGCAGCGGAGTCCAGCGCTCGGTACTCGACCCGCGAGGACTGACCCTTGTTGGGCTTGTACATCGGGACGCGCACGAGGGCCGAGCGGTTGTTGTGACCCCAGCAGATGAAGCTGGGCGCCTCGTCGCCGCCCCACAGGCGCTTGTAGGAGTTGACGAACTGGTTCGTGACGGCGCTGATCTCGTTGGCATGGCGCAGGAGACCGGCGATGAACTGCCGCCCGACCTTCGACAGCTGGTATTGGGCGCCTTCCTCGTAGAAGGCGTTCACGTCCCCCTCGAACAGCGACATGTGCGTGTGCATGCCGCTTCCCGGCTGACCGCTGAGCGGCTTGGGCATGAAGGTCGCATAGACGCCCTGCTCGATGGCCACCTCTTTGATGACCGTGCGGAAGGTCATGATGTTGTCGGCGGTAGCCAGCGCGTCGGCGTAGCGCAGGTCGATCTCGTTCTGTCCCGGACCACCTTCGTGGTGGCTGTATTCGACCGAGATTCCCAGGTCTTCGAGCATCCTCACCGACCGGCGACGGAAGTCGTGAGCGGTGCCGCCGGGAACGTTGTCGAAGTAGCCCGCGGAGTCGACTGGTTCCGGCCCCTCCGCGCCGTACGACGAGGACTTGAGGAGGTAGAACTCGATCTCGGGATGCGTGTAGAACGTGAATCCCGCGTCCGCGGCCTTTGCCAGGGTGCGCTTGAGCACATGACGCGGGTCGGCGACGGCGGGCTGGCCGTCGGGGGTCGTGATGTCGCAGAACATGCGCGCGGTCGGGTCGATCTCTCCGCGCCACGGCAGGATCTGGAACGTGGTCGGGTCGGGATGCGCGAGCAGGTCGGACTCGTAGGAGCGGGTAAGCCCTTCGATGGCCGAACCGTCAAAGCCCAGGCCCTCCGTGAACGCACCCTCAACCTCGGCCGGCGCAACTGCCACCGACTTGAGCGTCCCGATCACGTCGGTGAACCACAGGCGCACGAACTTGACGCCGCGCTCCTCGATCGTGCGAAGAACAAAGTCCCGCTGCTTGTCCATGGAGGTCCTCTCGGTACGAACGTCAGTGGGCGGCGCTGCCGCCGGAACCCCAGGAGTCCTCGCGTGCTTCGTCATCAGCCCACGCGCGCGAGCGCTCCTTCATGATCTCCGGCGCGCGAGCTGCCTCTTCTGCGGTCTCGAACGGACCGGCACGGTCGACAGCGGGCGACTCGAAGCCCTTCTCTACCTGACCGGTGGTCAGGTTGTACCAGTACTTCTCGGCGTCAGCTGACACGTCTGCTCCCTCGGTGGGTTCCGTTGACTCGATCCTACGCCTTGCCTCACGTCAAGATGT
>NZ_DBHD01000020.1:2731-4038 GCF_002296025.1 Microbacterium sp. UBA837 | reverse complement strand
CAACAACGTCGTGCTCTCGCGCCGTGCGCTGCTCGAGCAGACCCAGTCGGAGTCGCGCTCGAACTTCCTCAACAACCTGCACAAGGGCCAGGTCCGCAAGGGCACCGTCTCGTCGATCGTCAACTTCGGTGCGTTCGTCGACCTCGGTGGCGTCGACGGTCTCGTGCACGTCTCGGAGCTCTCGTGGAAGCACATCGAGCACGCATCCGAGGTCGTCGAGGTGGGCCAGGAAGTCACTGTCGAGATCCTCGAGGTCGACCTCGACCGCGAGCGCGTGTCGCTCTCGCTCAAGGCCACCCAGGAAGACCCGTGGCAGGTGTTCGCCCGCACCCACGCGATCGGCCAGATCGCACCGGGTAAGGTCACCAAGCTCGTTCCGTTCGGTGCGTTCGTTCGCGTCGCAGACGGCATCGAGGGCCTCGTGCACATCTCCGAGCTCTCGGGCAAGCACGTCGAACTCGCCGAGCAGGTCGTCTCGGTCGGCGAAGAGGTCTTCGTCAAGGTCATCGACATCGACCTCGAGCGTCGCCGCATCTCGCTCTCGCTGAAGCAGGCCAACGACTCGATCGACCCCTTCGGTGTCGAGTTCGACCCGGCCCTCTACGGCATGGTCACGGAGTACGACGAGAACGGGGAGTACAAGTACCCCGAGGGCTTCGACCCCGAGACCAACCAGTGGAAGGAAGGCTTCGACGAGCAGCGCGAGAAGTGGGAGCAGGAATACGCTGCAGCCCAGGCGCGCTGGGAAGCCCACAAGGCTACGGTTGCCAAGGCCGCCGAAGCCGAGGCCACCAAGGCCAAGGACGAGGACTACAGCGGTTCGGCATCCGGTTCGGGCTCGTACTCGAGCGAAAGCCCCGTGGGCACGCTCGCGGATGACGAGGCACTCGCGGCTCTTCGCGAGAAGCTCTCGGGCCGCTAAAACCCGGCACCACCCGCATCACAGCCGGTAGCACCACACAGCAACGAAAGGCCGGGATCCCCGCTTGGGGGTCCCGGCCTTTCAGCGTTCCTGGGGACCGCGATGTGCTCGGTCAGCGGTCGGAGGACGCCGGTCGCGCGGGAAGGAAACGCGCCACCACGACCGCAGCCGCCGCCGTCAGCAACGCCGCGCCCACGGTGATCCCCACCCGCATCGCATCACCGGCGAGCACCTCGCGCGGCGCGAACGACGTCAACACGATCGTCACCGTCAGCGCCGCCGCATAGGCCCAGTACGGCCGAGCCGTGAGCTTCAACACGGCTGTGACAAGCGCGGCGACACCGCCCACCAGCGTGACAGCCTCCGCCGGAACCCACACCGCCAC
>NZ_DBHD01000020.1:1902-2345 GCF_002296025.1 Microbacterium sp. UBA837 | reverse complement strand
GCGAGCTTCGCGCCCGTCGGCTGCAGCACGACCGCGACCGTCAGCACCGACCACCAGGCATTCGTCTCGCGGAACCACATCAGCGTCACGAACGTGAACAACCCCGCCAGAAAAGCCAACAGCAACGTGTAGGGGAGAGTCGGCGGAGGAACCTCGGACGCCGGAATCCGCACCCTCCGCAGCGCCAGCCATATGACAGCGCTCGCCCACGCGGTGGTGAACGCCACAAGAGCGCCGAGGGCGACGGCGACGCCCAGCGGACCCATACTCGCGAACGGTGCGGATGCCGAATCCGGCACCGCCATGAGGTAGACCGCCAGCACAATGACCAGTGCGCCAGTGCTCTCTCGCCCGATCTTCACGAGCGGCGACGCGAGCACGGCGAGGCCGATGACCAGCGCCGTGCCGAGCCAGGGGAGAAGCGGTCCGGTCTGCACGAGCAG
>NZ_DBHD01000020.1:0-1511 GCF_002296025.1 Microbacterium sp. UBA837 | reverse complement strand
GCCACACCGAGCACGGGCAGCAGTGACAGCACGAGAACGCTCGTCGCGCCCGCCCAGGGTGAGAAGGCCGTCACGATCACCGGCAGGGCAGCCAGCACCGCCACCAGCGTGAGCAGCAGCATCCGTGGTGGACGGGGCATGGCCGGATCCTCTCGTCGCGGGCTCTGCCCCCAGCATCCCAGTGATCGGCGCGCCCGGTGGAGGTTCGACATCCGCCTCGGACTTCGCGTGCGGCCACTGTGGCAGCAGCTCAGCCAAGCCGCGCCGCCCCTGCGGGTTACCGGGGTGCAGCGATCTCCACTGTGCCGCTGCCCGTGACATCCGTCGCGACCTGGACGGGATCGCCGGCATAGGTGAGTCCGCCGCTGCCGCTCACGCTGGCGCGGAGGGTGTCGGTGACGAACATCCACGCGGAACCGCTGCCCGCGATCGATGCTGACGCCTTCTGGGTGCGCAGATCCTCGCCCGAGAAGTCACCCGACCCGTCCATCATCAGGTCGAGCGACACACTCGAGCCCTCGAGGGTGACGCTGCCCGATCCATCGATCCTCACCGTCAGGTCCCGCGTGTGGGTGTCGGTCAGCGCGAGGCTGCCGGAGTCCGTGATCTCGACGACCCCCTCAGGTCCGAGCACGCCGGCGCCCGAGACGCTCCCCGAACCGCTGACCTGCACACGATCGAGGGAACGCACGGTGAGGTCATAGCTGATCCGGCTCACGCCGAACGCGCCGCCGCCGTAGTCCAGCACCAGCGTGCCCTCGTCGACGTCGGAGGTCAGCGCCGAGATCGCGACAGCAGATGCGGTGATCGTCAGCGATTCCTCCTCGCCGATCGTGATGGTGAGATCGCCGCTGGTGCGAAGGTCCACGGCATCCACCTCGGCGATCTCTCGCGTCTGGGTCGTCATGGGTCCTGAGAACGGAATCTGTCCGCAGGCCGACAGCGGTGCGACAAGCAAGACTGCGGCGGCGAGAACCGCGGCGCGGGTGAACGGTTGGGTGCGGGTGTGCATGGTGCTCCGTAGGAAGAGGGTGGGGAAGGGGGATGTTACGAGCGGGCGTTCTGTCGGCTGGCGGTGCGCGGCCACATCCAGACCGAGCGCAGGATGTACGCCAGAAGCGCCAGCTCGATGCCGATCGAGACGACATAGAAGGGCGCCCACTCCCAGGTCTCGCCGACGGCGTTGAACACCGTGACGGGCACGTACAGAACGCCCACGACAAGGTTCGTGATGCGGTTCGCGCGGGCGGGAAGGACCGCGGAGAGCACGACCATCACCGACGGGATCGCCGTGAGCGTGAGAAATCCCGTCATCAGCGCCGGCGTGATCGGGAACTCGAAGACCAGACCCGCCTGGATGTTGTCGATGACGTTCGGCTTGTGGAGGTGGTAGTAGTCGACATAGATGACCAGGAACATGAAGCTCGTCCAGGCGGCGGCGAGCTTCGTTTGCACGGGGACAAGAGCGGTGGCGAGCGGTTTCGTGGTGGGTGAGGTGGTCATGGGTCCTT
>NZ_DBHD01000205.1:0-10044 GCF_002296025.1 Microbacterium sp. UBA837 | reverse complement strand
CATCGGTGGATCGAGGCTAAGCGCCTCGACCTGCGACTGCGCTTCGGTCAGCTCGGTCACCAGACGCGCCCGCTCCTCGCCATACTCGGCGATGCTCGAGATCCACAGGCCTAGGGCGGTTGCAAACACGACGGCAAGGCCCCCCGAGAGGATGCCTTCCCAGAGCGACTCGATCGTGAAGCCGCCGTGAGCCACGAATCCGATGAAGACACCGAAACCAATCGCGACGGATCCGAGCACGCCTCCTCGTCGGGTGTCGACCGAGACCCAGACGAGCGGATAGGCCAAGGTCTGCAGCATCGCGATGAACGGGGCAGCGGCGACGCCCACTCCGATCGAGATGGCCAACAGGATGACGAACACAACAGCAAGCGGCGTGCTGCCACCCTGGCGTAGCCGCCGCCCGAATCCGAAGTACGCGACGATCAGAAGCGCCGCGGAGGCCGCCACCAGCGCCCGGCCCAGGACATCGAGGTCCGACAGGATCAGGACGGGGGCGACGATGGCTGCCGCCACGATCGGGACCACAGCATCCCACCATCGCGATTCGCTCATCATCGCCCCCTCTCCTGCGTCACGCGTGACCGCCCCAGGCTACGCGTCGCGTCGGATCCACCGGAAGGTGAGCCGGCTGATGACGAGGCCCACGACGAGCCAGATGAGCAGAGCGATCGCAACGCCGCCGAGCTCCCAGGCGCCACTCTGCTCGAGAGTCGCGTATTCCGGCGGCAGGAAGACCGCACGCATGCCCTTCGCCATCCACGCCAGGGGGAAGAGGTTCGCAACGTTCTGCAGCCACTCCGGTAGCAGCCAGAAGAACAGGTAGACGCCCGAGATGAACTGCAGCACGAGCGCCACCGGGATCACGACCGCCGACGCACTGCGGGCGCTGCGAGGGATAGCCGAGATGGCGATTCCGAGGAACGCGGATGTCGCCAAGCCCAGGACGAACACCCACGCGAAGGTGAGCCACGACTCGGCATCGGAGGGAAGCGGCACGCCCAGCACGAGCCCCGCGAACGCGAGCAGCACCGCTGCCTGCACGGTGCCGGTGACCAGTACCTGACCGATCTTGCCGATGAAATAGCTCACGGGCGACAGCGGTGTGCCACCGAGCCGCTTGAGGGTGCCGTCATGCCGCTCGAGCGCGATGTCGATCGCCAGGTTCTGCAAGCCCGACAGCAGGACCCCCGCGGCGAGCATGCCGGGGAGGTACATCTGAGCCGCCGAGAGGGCCGGCAGCCCTTGCCCGTAACTCTGCTCGCCGTCACCGCCGAAGACGGTGCTGAACAGGGCGAGCATGAGGATCGGGAAGAGGAATGTGAAGAAGATCGTCTCGGGCGAGCGCGTATAGCCGCGGATCTCGAACCCGGTACGACGGATGCCGTGGCGCAGCGCGTGCGTCGGGCTGAGGCGGGATGGGGGAAAGGCGATAGCGGTCATGACAGGGTCTCCGGAATCGAGGAGGACGGCGCGGCAACTGTCTCGCCCGGCACGGCTGCGCCCTCCGGGTCGACCATGCCGAGGTAGATGTCTTCGAGGGTGGGGCGGCGGATCTCAAGCTCCTCGGGTTCGCCGCCCAGGCGCTCGGCGAGCGAACGGGCGAAGGCCCAGGGCTCTGGGGTGCGCTCGGTGTGCAGCGTCCCACCTTCGCGCCAGGTGACGCGCGGCATCCGGGCGTCTTCACCCCCGAACGTGGCGATGGGTCCGATCGCCTGGAGCACGCCCCGATCGATTACTGCAACCCGATCGGCCAGCTGCGCAGCCTCATCGAGGTAGTGGGTGGTGAGCAGGATCGTTGTGCCTTCGCCCTGAAGCCTGCGGATGAGACTCCAGAACTCCCGACGCGCCTGCGGGTCGAACCCGGTGGTCGGCTCATCGAGGAAGAGGAGTTCGGGGTTCCCGATGATGCCGAGGGCGACATCGACGCGGCGTTGCTGGCCGCCGGAGAGTTTGGCGATGCGCGTGTTCGCCTTCTCCTCCAGCCCTACAGCCGCGATCACCTCCTCCACGTCCCGCGGCCGCGGGTAGTAGCCGGCGAACTGGCGCAGCTGCTCGCGCACCGTGAAGGCGCCGGCCTGGCCGGTGGTCTGCAGCACGATGCCCAGACGTGCCTTCCACGCCAGACCCCCATGTCCGGGGTCATCTCCGAGCACCGACACCTCGCCACTTGTGCGGCGGCGATACCCTTCGAGGATTTCGACGGTGGTGGACTTGCCGGCGCCGTTGGGGCCCAGCAGGGCAAAGGTCTCACCGCGAACGATGTCGAACGACACGTCGTCGACGGCAGCTCGCGATCCGTAGGTCTTGCGCAGGTTCCGCACCCGCACCGCATCGTTTTCCATGCTTCCAGCGTGCCGCGGCGAGACCGGAGGCGACAGCGGCCGTTGGGTTGGTGCGGCATCCCCCATTCGGTGGATGCCGCACCTCAGCCCCGGCGCGCGAGATTCAGCGAACCTCGGTCAGCGCATCCTCGTGGATGACGGCGAGAATGCGGGAGATGGGATCGTGATCCGCACCCAGAACACTGCCGATGGCCGCACTCTGGTGTGCGAAGCGCAGATCAGCAAGCACTGTCCCTACAGCCTGCGCGATCCGCTCCGGCGAAGGGGTTCCCGTTCGCAGGTCCACTCCCATGCCGGCCCACGCGACGCGCGCCGCAACCTCGGGCTTATCTTCGGTCGCCCCCGCGACGACGAGCGGGACGCCGTGACGGGCGGCCAATTGAACGCCTCCGAAGCCTCCGTTGGTGACCATGACAGAAGTCCGCGACAACAGCGCACCGTAGGGAAGGTAGCGTGCGACCCTCACGTTGGCGGGCAGTCGCCCCTCTGGCAAGAGATCGGTGAGGCTCTCGACGTCCCGACCTCCGGTCGAGGCGACGACGGTGACGGGTTCGTCCGCGAGCGCACGAATAGTCGAGGCCACAAGGCGCTCGAAGTCGAGGTTGTCGATCGTTCCCTGGGTGACGTGCACGATCGGACGCTCACCCACCTGATCCCACCAGTCCGGCAGCTCGGTGCCGCTGCTGGACGCTGGGAGCGGTCCGAGAAACTCGATGCGATCGGTGAGTTCGCGGCGCGGATACTCCAGACCGGGAAGGGTCAGTTGGAAGACCCCATCGTATGAGAGCGCCGCGTCGAAGATCCAGGCACCCTGTGTCACTCCGCACTCTGCCAGCGCCTGGTTCAGCGCGGTGACCACGGGCCGGAAGGCGACGCGGTGGACGAAGGCGTTGAGCGCCCGATTCCGCAGCGATCCCAGCGCGCCGGGCCGCGGCGGCAGGGCCAACCCGAACGGAGCGGTGTCGACGCTATCGATCGTGACCGGCACGGAGGAGATCCCGTAGACGGGCGGGCGGCGGTGTCGTGGCGTCGTCAGCAGGTAGGGCAAAGTCCCACCGAACACAAGCTCGGTGATGACCGCGTCGAACGACTCCGTCGCAAGGGCCGACCTCAGTGCGCGGTACTGCGCTGGCACCACGCTCATGAATATCCCGATGAGGTCGTGACGGAGTGCTGCGATACCGCGCTTGTCGGCCCGTCCGGGCAGGAAAGCGTCGAGGTCCGCGTCGTCGAAGTCGACGGCGGCCGGAAGCGGCAAGAACCGAGCTCCAGCCGCCTCCACGCGGCCGCGGTACTTCTGGCCGGCGAGGACGCAGATGTCGTGGCCGCGAGAAGCGTGACCCTCAGCAACCCCGAGGATCGAGAGAATGTGGCCATGGATGGGCGGCGAGGCCAGCAGGAGCTTCATTTGGCATCCTCCGCCCGGAGCACGGGGTGGTTACCGCGAATGAGATCGGTCACGATCGAACCGGCGCGCCCGCCCGAGATCGTTCCCCTCATGATCACCGCATACTGCCTGACGCCGCGGGAGACGAAGATCGTGCAAGCGATGACGCGCGGGGAAGCTACGCAGGCGATCGCTCAGTCATTGCACCTGTCTCCGTACACCGTGCAGGACCACTTTCAGGCGATCTTCGCGAAACTCGGCGTCTCGTCGCGCCGTGAAGTGGCGTCGCGCCTGTTCACGCTGTTGTACGCGGACGCGCAGCTCGACTGACCGCCGCGCCTCTGTGCTGACGGTCAGGTCGACGCCGACTACGCTTTTGACCGTGACCGAACGTGCTCCCCTGTCTCGCAAACTGTCCGCCATCGCCGAGTCCGCGACCCTCAAGGTCGATGCGAAGGCGAAGGCGCTGCAGGCTGCAGGGCGGCCGGTGATCAGCTACGCCGCGGGAGAGCCGGATTTCGCGACGCCGCAGTTCGTCGTGGATGCCGCAGCCAAAGCGCTGAAGGACGCCAAGAACTTCCGCTATACGCCGGCTGCCGGCCTCCCGGACCTGCGTGAGGCGATCGCAGAGAAGACCCGCCGCGACTCGGGGCTGGAGGTCGCGGCATCCCAGGTGATCGTGACCAACGGCGGCAAGCAGGCCGTCTACCAGGCCTTCCAGGCTGTCGTGAACCCGGGCGATGAGGTGCTCCTCCCGGCGCCGTACTGGACCACGTACCCCGAAGCGATCCAGCTCGCTGACGGCATCCCGGTCGAGGTGTTCGCCGGGGCCGACCAGGACTACAAGGTAACTGTCGAGCAGCTCGAAGCGGCACGTACCGACCGCACGACAACGCTCGTGTTCGTCTCGCCGTCCAACCCCACCGGTGCCGTGTACACCGAGGAGGAGACCCGCGCGATCGGCGAATGGGCCCTTGAGCACGGCATTTGGGTCATCACCGATGAGATCTATCAGCACCTCGTCTATGACGGGGCCACGGCGGTCTCGATCGTGCGGGCAGTGCCGGAGCTTGCGGGGCAGACGATCCTCGTGAACGGGGTCGCGAAGACGTATGCCATGACGGGATGGCGTGTGGGGTGGATGACGGGGCCCGCCGACGCGATGAAGCTGGCGGCGAACCTGCAGTCGCACCTGACGAGCAACGTCAACAACATCGCGCAGCGGGCGGCGGTCGCAGCTCTCACCGGGCCCCAGGATGAAGCCGAGCGGATGCGGCAAGCCTTCGACCGTCGTCGTCGTGTGATCGTCGAGGAGCTGGCCAAGATCCCCGGTGTCACCGTTCCGACGCCCCTCGGCGCGTTCTACGCGTATCCCGACGTGCAGGGTCTGCTCGGGCGCGAGTGGCGCGGTAAGCGCGTCGAGACGTCGCTGGAGCTCGCTGATCTCATCCTCGATGAGATCGAAGTCGCCGTTGTTCCCGGCGAGGCTTTCGGCCCGAGCGGGTACCTTCGCATGTCGTACGCACTCGGCGATGACGCACTGCTGGAGGGCGTGCGGCGGATGCAGGGCCTGTTCTCCTAGAGCCCGGCCCGAGCCCCCTACAGGTCGACGCCGACGAGCACCGGTTCGGGCTGCAGGATCAGTCCGAACTCGGCCTGAACCCGCCCCTGGATGAAGCGAGCGAGCTCGGCGATCTCCTCCGCTGTCGCGCCGGCGTGATTGGTCAGCGCGAGCGCGTGCTTGCTCGAGAGCGCCGCCCGTGAACGCGGCAGATGGAAGCCCTTGCGGATGCCGGAGTGTTCGATGAGCCACGCGGCGCTGACCTTGACATCCGGCTCCTCGACCTCGGTGGGGGGGATGTACCCGTCGAACGTGTCGAGCGGAATGATCCGAACCGGCTCTGAGGTCGCGTCGGCGCCGTCGGGGCGAACCGGCCACCGTGGGCACTCTGCGGGCAGGCTTCGGGCGAAGGATGCCGAGACCACGGCGTTCTGGAAGAACGAACCGGCGCTGTAGGTGTCGGGATCGGCGTCATCAAGCACCATTCCCTTGCGGGCGCGGGTGGCGAGGACGTGATCGCGCACCCACTGCAGCGTGACCGCGTCATCTTCTGCGAGACCCAGCGCCTGCCGAAGCTGGGCGCCCCGCAGCCGCCGGGGAGCAGGACCCACCTCGAGCAGGTCGAGAGTGACGGACAGGATGACCGCACGTCGAAGGGGCTCGGAGCCGTGGTGGTGCTTGAGGACCGACGTGCGGAAGCCGAGTCCCAGTTCGGCGGCGGGAACCGTCGACACCTCGCCAGTGCTCTCGTCGATCAGTTCGACCTCGACGAGCGTCTGAATGATCTCCTGACCGTATGCACCGACGTTCTGCACGGGAGCTGCGCCGACGGTGCCCGGGATGCCTGACATCGCGGCGATCCCCGACAGCCCCTCGGCCACCGTGTAGGCGACGAGGTCATCCCAGTCGTGCCCGGCCTGGATGCGAAGCCGCGCCACCTGCGGCGCGGGCGCGGGCAAACGCTCGATCCCGCGGGTCAGGATGCGGATCACGGTGCCCTCAAAGGGTTCGTCACTCACGAACAGGTTCGACCCGCCGCCGAGGACGAACCAGGGCTCCCCCGTCGCCCACGTGTCTCGCAGCGCCGCGACGAGTTCGTCCCGGTCGTGGGCATCCCACATCCGGGCGGGTTCGCCGCCGGTGCGCAGTGTGGTCAGGCTCGACAGCGGCCTGGGTGCGGTCTCAGGCATCAGCCTCGGCGTGCGCGCAGGCGGGCCTTGCCCAGCACGGCAGTGTCGGCGGCGGTCACGCTCAGATCGATGGTCACGAACTCCTCGTCGAGCGCGAGGACCTTCCCCTGCACGGTGACGTCGGCGCCGGCATCCGGGTCGACGACCACGGGCCGCGTGAACCGCACGCCGTAGTCGAGGATGCGGCCGGCATCGCCGAGCCAGGGGACAACGGTCTCGGCTGCCAGGCCCATCGTCAGCATCCCGTGGGCGAGCACACCGGGAAGGCCGACGGATGCCGCGATGTCATCGCGGTAGTGGATGGGGTTGAAGTCGCCGGATGCTCCCGCGTAGCGCACCAGTGATTCGCGGGTGAGGTGCACCGTGCGCTCAGCGACGATGTCACCGACGGCAAGTTCGGCGGAGTCGATCGTGTGCGCGCTCATTCGTCGTCTCCTCCCACCAGCAGCACGGAGGTCGCCGTGACGACGTGAGCGTCATCGGCATCCGTGATGGTGGCTTCGCTCGTGACCATCGCTCCCTTGCCGAACGGGCGCACCTGGGTGATCGCCAGCGTCGCGACCAGTTCGTCGCCCGCGACGATGGGACGACTGTAGGCGAAGCGCTGCTCGGCGTGGATGAGTCGGTGCAACTCGATGCCGGAGTCGGGCTCGGCGAGCAGCTGCTGCAGCGTGAGGTCTTGAATGACCATCGCGAAGGTCGGCGGGGCGACGACATCGGCATAGCCCAGGGCCTGAGCGGCGTCGGGGTCGGTGTGCTGCGGGTCATCGGCGAACACCGCTCTCGCGAACTCCCGGACCTTCTCTCGTCCCACCAGATACGGGGCGGTCGGCGGGAAGTCCCGCCCGACCAGTTCAGGGTTCACAGGCACCAGCCCATCCTACCGAGGGGCCGACGCGGCCTCCTCGGGACGGAGGTCAGCTGCGGCCGGCTGCTGCGACGCGGTCCCACCACTGCCCGGATGCCGCCCGCAATCGGGGCAGTCGCGCCGCTGCCTCGTCGCGTATCGCGTCGGCGTTCGCCGCGATCGTTTCGAGCAGGCGTGGCGCGTCAGGCAGCTCGTCCAGGTCGAGCACGCCGGTCTGGCCCCAGTGTCCGAGGGCTCCCCCGAGCTTGATGCGCGTATACCGATCGGCCGACAGCGCGAGCACCGGCGTGCCGGCCGGAGTCGCGAACACGGCTGGGTGGTACCGGCCGGTGATGAGAAGCTCAGCGCGACGCACGAGTGCCGCAGCATCGCGTGAGGTGCCCGTTGGGACGACGGCGGAGGGCTGCGACATCCGCTGCCTGATCCTCTCGTGCAGCCCGGCATCACCCCGCGCGGGAGCGGCGGGATCGACCGCACCGAAGTGGGCGTGGAACGAGACCGGTCCAACAGCAAGCGCGGCGGCATCCGCCAGGTCCGCGACGCGCTGCTCGACCTCATCGGCCGGTCGCCCCGCAAACCAGCCCGACAGACTGACGACGACTCCGCCGCGCGGCGCCGACGCACCGGCCTCCCCGGCTTCGCCGAGGCCGAGGAAGGACGCGTCGTCGACGTTCAGTGTCGCGCTCAGACCCCAGGAGTCGACGAGGGCCGCCGTATCAGGCTCTCGGACGCCGACGAGAACGGCCTCGCGCAGCATCCGTGCCACGACGGCGTCATCGGGTGCGTCGAGGTCGGGACCGAGAGTCTGGCCCGTGACCACGACCGGCACACCCCTCAGCCGGGCAAGGCGCGCCAGGGTGGCGCGCTCGAACACGTGGCTGTGCCAGCGGGTCGCGAGGTTCCCGCCGCCGGCGTTGACAAGCATCTGTGCCCCGTCGAGCGCCGCGAAGACCTCGGCCGCCGGGTCGTCCGGTGACAGTTCCGCAGTGCCCGCAGCTACCGCGATGAGGTGGTCGGCGCGCCGGGAGGCCTCGGCGCGATCAAGCCCCGCAAACCCGAGCCGCGGCACTGCTGGAATGCCGTATCGCGCCGCGGTCTCGTCGGGATTCGAGCTCACCCCGACGGGCGACAGGCCGCGCTGAGCGAGCTCGCCCACCGCGGCCTCGAACATCGCCTCGTCGCCGATATGGAACATGCCATCGAGCACGCCGACGTCACCGATGATGAGAACAGACACGGGTTTCTCCAGCAATGCCAAGACGAGGGAAGACGCCACGGATCCGCGGCGTTGTCAACCCTACGGCTGACAGGGGAGCGCCGGTCACCCGGGGGCAGTACGATCACCGTGTCCGGGTGGCGGTGCCGGGACGTGCCGAGAAAGGACCGCCATGGGGATTCAAGCAGCGATGGACCGGGTGACCGGTGCCGCGACGATCGTCGAGGCGTTGCGCGCCGCTGACGACCTGGCGTTCGAGGCCGGCCGCGATCCGGGGGTGCGAACGCTCCGCGTGCTTTCTGCGGCTCTCTCGGGCGACGACGACATCGCCGCGATCGCGGCGGTGCACGCCCTGTCTGAGATGTTCGACGAACAGGCTGCCGCGCGCCTGGTCTCACTGTTGGACGATCCGCGCCCCTACATCCACGAACACGCTGCCTGGGCGCTCGGCCAGGGGCTGCCGCGATTCTCGGCGCTCGCCCGCTTGATCGCCCTGGTAGAGCGCGGTGGATTCACCGGAATGCTCGCGCAGCGCACGCTCGAGAAGTGGTCGGTCGCCGCGGGAGATGTGCTGGCGGTCGCGCTGGAGTCGGTGCTGGCCGTATCGGCTCAGTCGACGGATGCTGCAGGCCGGGCACGCCTGGTCGAGACGCTCGGACTCGTGCGCCAGTCGTCCGCGACGCGCACACTGCTGACCATTGCCCGCACCGACACAGAAGCCGTGGAGGTGCGCGAGGCCGCCGTCGCGGCGCTGGGTCAGCGCTCCGGCGAGCCGGGGGTGCGGCGTGCGCTCGAGGATCTCGTCGCTGCCGACGGACCCCTGTCTGACCACGCACGGTTGGCTGTCATCGACCTTGAGCCGGCTCTCGCTCACACCACGCGCGACACCTCGAGCGGACTCACCGTTGCCCAGCTCTTCCTGCACGCCGACATCGACCCGTCGCTGAGCGCCGCCGGGGCCGGGGATAACGGCGGGATCGCCACCCTCCTGGTGAGGCTCGGCGATGCTCTCACTCACGAGCCGGGCACCGTCGAACGCGTCCTGACCCTCTCGCGCGGCTCGATCTCGCAGGCGACAGCTGACCTCCTCGATGTCGCCTCCCAGAGCAGCGGGCACGTCTACGGCCATGTCCCACTGGCGCCTCACCCCACTCCGTCTGCTGCAGCATGGCCCCTGCGCGTGCGGGCCCGGCGCGGCATCCGTCGCCTCCTTCGCGCGGCCGGTCACATCGACGTGCTGCACCTCCGGATGGCCGACGTCGGGTCACTCGCCGCAGCCGACGTCGCACGCGAGCTCGGCATCCCCACGGTGTTCACCCTCGCGCCCGATCCGCACGGGGTCATCCAATCGCTCGACCGGGCGGGCACCCTCACGCGCGAGAACTTCGGCGAGACCGACCTCGCTGAGCACTTCTGGTTCCGCACGAGCCTGGTGCGTTCGCTTGCCGGCTCTGCCTCGCACAGCGTGCTGTTCCCG
>NZ_DBHD01000103.1:0-10205 GCF_002296025.1 Microbacterium sp. UBA837 | reverse complement strand
ACGATCCCGACACCCTCGAGGAGGGACGCGCGGCGGAGATCGCGGACGTCGGCACCGGCGAAGAGCACGGCGCCCGACGAGGCCTCGTACATCCGTGGGGCGAGATAGAGGATCGTCGTCTTGCCGGCTCCGCTGGAACCGACGAACGCGATGTGCTGACCGGGCTCGGCGACGAACGAGACGCCCCGGAGGGTCGCAGCATCCTCTCCCGCCCCGGGGTAGCGGAACGACACATCGCGGAACTCGATCCGACCGACCGGTCCCGGGGCATCGGCGACGTCGACCGCATCCGGCGAGTCGACGATCGCGGGTGTCAGATCCAGGTACTCGAAGATGCGGGCGAACAGCGCCATCGAGGTTTGCACATCGAGGGCGACGCGCATGAGCGCCATGAGCGGAAAGAGCAGGCGTCCCTGCACGGCGGTGAAGGCCACGATCGCGCCCGCCGTGATGTCGACACCGCCCGTGATGAAGAACCCGGCAAGCAGGTAGATGATGGCCGGGACGGCCGACATGATGACGCCCACGACCGCGAAGAAGCCCTGGCCACTCATGGCCTGCCGGATTTGCAGCGAGACTTGCCGGCTGGTCTCTTCGGCGTAGCGACCTGTCTCGTAATCCGAGCGGTTGAACGAACTCGTGAGCATGATGCCCGACACCGAGAGCGACTCCTGGGTCATGGCGGTGAGGGTCGACAGGGACTCCTGGGCCTGCGCGGCGATCCGGGCACGCACTTGCCCGACGCGGCGCTGGATCACCACGAGCACCGGAAGCATGACGA
The DNA here is from genome assembly GCF_002296025.1 of Microbacterium sp. UBA837. Classification (NCBI taxonomy): domain Bacteria; kingdom Bacillati; phylum Actinomycetota; class Actinomycetes; order Micrococcales; family Microbacteriaceae; genus Microbacterium; species Microbacterium sp. UBA837. Next base: position 9,424 of record NZ_DBHD01000103.1, on the reverse strand, counting down.
TCGCCACGAGGGTCAGCCGCCAGTCGATGATGACCATCGCCACGAGCGACGCGACAACGGTGACGCTGTTGCCGAGGATCGAGGTGAACGTGTTGGTGAGCACGCTCGCGACCCCGCCCACGTCGTTCTGGAGGCGGGACTGGATCACTCCCGTCTTCGTGCGTGTGAAGAACGCGAGCTCCATCGACTGGAGGTGCCGAAAGAGCCGAACCCGCAGATCACCGGTGACACGGTTACCCACTGACGAGGTCAGCCACGTCTGGAGCACGTTCAGTCCCGCGGATGCCACGAACAGTCCGATCATCAGCGCGACGAGTTCGATCAGAAGCGGGATGTCCGGGGACCCGGATGCCGGGAACAGGGCGAGGTCGAAGACCTGCTCGACCAACAGCGCGGGCACGACGCCGAGCGCCGCGCTCAGGACGACGAGAACCGCGGTGACCGCGAGCCGCCCACGGTACGGCGAGAACAGCGCGACGATGCGGCGCCCGAGGTGAGGGATGTGGGGCGCCTCCGCGTTCCGCTCACGCTGCGTCCGTTCGTCGGCCCCTCGAGTGAGCCCCCCGCCGAAGCCTCCGCGCACCATGCTCATCCGCGCTCTCCCGTCCGACGTTTTCCATGTCTTAGTACATGTAAATCGTACCTTCCCCGCACGGCCTGCGGGCCGAGGCACAGAGGGCGCCTCACTAGACTCCGTCCCATGCTCCGCCGCACCCGACGACCGGTGACCATTGCAGCGATCATCGCTGCGTCAGCGGGATTGATCTCGTGCACCGCCGCCCCGCCCGGTCCGCCCACTGATGTGCCACCCACGATCGCGGCCATCATGGACCAGCCCACCTCCGAGGGCGGCCGCTGGGGGATGTCGGTGATCGACATCGACAGCGGCGAGACCCTCATCGCCGTCAACCCCGACGAGCAGTTCCTCACCGGGTCCACGGCGAAGATCCTCTCTGTCACCGCAGCCCTCGACCTGCTCGGCGCGGATGCGACGTTCACGACCCCGGTCGTCGCCGTCGGCGAGGTCTCGAACGGCACCCTCGAGGGAGATCTCATTCTGCGCGGCTCGGGAGACCTCACCCTCGGCGGTCGAACGATGCCCGATGGCACCCTCGATGTGCCGATCTTCGACCACTACGACGCGAACGTCCTCCCGGGCCTGGCGACGCTCACTCCCGAGGATCCGCTGACCGGCCTCGATGATCTCGCTCAGCAGGTCGCCGCATCCGGAATCCACACGGTGGGCGGGGACGTCCTCGTCGACGACAGGCTCTGGGATCCCGTCGTCCTGGACGGCGTACCGATTTCACCGATCGTGGTCAACGACAACCTGGTGGACATCGTCATCATCCCCGGCGCGGCGGTCGGCGACCCCACGACCGCGAGCTGGCGGCCGCAGAGCTCGGCGTACACCGTCGAGAATCTGGTGAGCACAGCGGATGCCGACAGCGGGTTCGACGTCACGATCACCGAGCAAGGCGGCATCCTCACCGTCACCGGAACGATCCCTCTGGGCGCCGAACCGGTGGTGCAGACCTATCAGGTCCCTGATCCGGCAGCGTGGGCCCGCACCCTGTTCATCGAGGCGCTCGAGCGCGCGGGCGTCACCGTCACGGCGGACCCGCGGACGCCGAGCTCGAGCGAGCTGCCGCCGGTGGCGGACCTCGACGGCGCGATCCCGGTCGCCACGTTCACCTCCCCGCCGTTCTCGGAGACCGCCCGACTGATCAACAAGGTCAGCCACAACCTCGGCGCCAATCAACTGCCGCTGCTGCTGGCGGCGCAGGCGGGTGAGCGAACCCTCGACGCCGGGCTGGCGAGACAGATGAGCGTGCTCGAAGCGGCGGGACTCGGGCCCGACGACGTCGTGATCACCGATGGTCAAGGGCTGCCGGGGAACCGCATCACTCCGGCAGCGATGACCTCCTACCTGGTGTCGCTGACGGACGCCCCGTACTTCGAGACCTTCCTCGAATCCACACCGATCCTCGGGGTGGACGGGTCCCTGGCAACCGTGCTGCCCGACGGTGACCCCGCGATCGGTTCTGCCCACGCGAAGACCGGCACGCTCGTCGGTCCGGGAACCGACACCCCCTACGTGCTCGAGACGAAGGCGCTCGCCGGATATCTGGATGCCGCATCCGGGCGGCGTCTCGCCTTCGCGGTGTTCGTCAATGACGTACCGATCACCGAGGTGCAAGCGGTCATCCAGGCCAACACCGATCTGGGCGCGATCGCGTCTCAACTGTTCCAGTTGTACTGAAAGCTCACGCCAGCTCGACGTCGCGCCCCGGGGTCGTACGGCCGCCGATCTCAACCTCCCGGCCGAGGTTCCGGCGATGCGTGACCAGCCTCGACCCTGCTCCCTGTTCGATCTGCAGGTCACGACCGAGCGCGGCGGTCAGCCGGATCGCTGCAGACCCGGTCGCCTCATCGGTGCGGATCCCGAGGCCCGGCGCGAACATGCGCGTGCGCACGCGCCCGGCTTCCTCGTCGAGCCAGGCCCAGACGTAGTGCATACCCTCGGTGTAGGCATCCGGATCGACGGCGTCGACCTCACCAGGGGAGTCGAGTCGTTCGAGTTCGAACTCCGGGGCCCAATCGACGTCGGCACTGATCCACGTGAGGTCGCCGTCGGCACGGACCCGGGCCGAGCCCGCCGGCACGACGACGTGCCGGATGTCGTCGCCCGCCGCGCGCAGCCAGGCTGCCAGTCCCACGGTGGGATGCCCGGCAAAGCGCAGCTCCTGCTTCGGGGTGAAGATCCGCGCCCGAACAGTGCGCCCGTCCACCTCGTCGATGAACACCGTCTCGCTGAATCCGAGGTCAGCGGCGATGTCCTGCTCATGCCCGCGAGTGGCGGTCGACGCCCACACGATTCCGAGCGGATTGCCGTGCTCGCCGGCTTCATCGACGAAGACGTTCACGACAGTTGCCAGGATGCCCATGACTGGCCAGTCTTGCACGGGATGCAGCGGGCGGTCAGCCCCGTCGGCCGCCACAGTGAGGGTCTTTGGTCCCTGCCGCCGACGGTCGGATCCGGCGCACAGTTGAGGGGTCGGACATTCCGACACGATGAAGAAGGGGACCTCGTGTCCAAGCTGCTGGTTATCCGCGCCCACCCTCTGACCTCAGAGAACTCGAAGTCGATGCGACTCACGGATGCGTTCCTCAAGACGTACGTCGAGACGCACCCCGACGACGACATCATCGACCAGAACCTGTACAACATCGCGATCCCCGAGATCGATCTGGATCTGTTCAGCGCATGGGGGAAGCTGCGCGAAGGCATGCCGTTCGTCCGCCTCCACGAGGCCGAGCAGAGCAAGCTCACCCTCTTTGAGGGCTACACGACCCAGTTCCTCAACATGGACAAGATCGTGATCGCCAACCCGCTGTGGAACCTCCAGGTACCCACCCGACTGAAGGCGTGGATCGACTGCATCTGTGTGGCGGGCAAGACCTTCCGCTACAACGAACAGGGCGAGGCGGTCGGCCTCGTGCACGGCAAGAAGGCGCTGCACATCCAGGCCGCCGGCGGAGTGTTCAACTCCCAGGATCCCGCGAGCCAGTACCTGCGCACGATGCTCGGATTCATCGGCATCGACGACTACACGGAGATCGCCGCCGAGGGCATGGACCACGACCCGGCCCGCTCGGATGAGATCATGGCCGCCGCGTTCGCGAAGGTCGAGGAAGCTGCCGCAACCTTCTGAGGTGATCAGGCTCACTCCGACGGGGGGCCGGTTCTCCCGGACGCCGTGACGTGGTTCATGGCGCCCCAGGATCGGCTCACCCGAGCGCTCTGAGCCGCGGTTTACGCGACCGAAACACGAGCGTGTGCACAATGGGTGTGCAGCGTAAGCCGTTGCGGGCGCACTGGGCCACAAGACCCCGGGGCGTGTGGAGATGTCGTTCGCTCCACGTCCCTCTCGCGGTGTGGTGCGGCGACTCATCCCTTCCTGTTCATCGGTATGGAAGTGAGAGAGTCATGTCACTCAAAGTCGCGGTTGTCGTCGGCAACCCGAAGCCGGCATCGCGCACCCGCAAGATCGCCGAGCTCCTGGTCGAGAAGCTTCTCGACCAGGGAACCTACGAGGCCCAGGTGATCGACCTGGCCGACTACACGAACGAGATCTTCGCCTGGCCGTCGGAGGTCATGGGGTCGCTGAACGCCGTGGTCGCCGACAGCGACCTCGCGATCTTCGCGTCACCGACCTACAAGGCCACCTACACGGGGCTGCTGAAAGCCTTCCTCGACCGGTATCCGGCCAACGGGCTCGCCGGTGTCACCGCGATCCCGGTTCACACGGGCGCCGACTTCACCCACTCGATGGGACCGACCTTCACGCTGTCTCCCCTCCTGGTGGAACTCGGGGCGACAGTGCCAGGACGCGGCTTCTATCTGGCCCTCAGCCAACTGGAGCGCGTGGACGAGGTCCTTGACGCGGCGGTCGCCGAGTATGCCACCAACATCCGACAGGTCGCGTCCCTGGCCGGCGCCCTCCGCGCCGGCGTCCCGGCATCCTGAACCGACGGCGAAGAGAAAGCGAACCCATGTCTCAGTACTCGGCACCCGATGTGCCCTTCTCTCCCCGTCAGTTCCGTGACACCCTCGGGCACTACGCATCGGGGATCACGATCGTGTCGGGCATCGACGATGGCGAACCCATCGGCTTCACGTGCCAGTCGTTCTTCTCGGTGTCCATCGAGCCGCCACTGATCTCGTTCAGCGTCATGAAGACCTCGACGACGTACCCCCGGATAGCCGCCACCGGCAGGTTCGCCGTGAACGTCCTGGCCCACGACCAGCACGAGATCGCCAACCAGTTCGCCCGGCGGGGCACCGACAAGTGGGCGGGCGTCGCCTGGAACCCCGCAGCCTCCGGTAACCCGATCATCGCCGACACCCTCATGTGGGTCGATTGCGAAGCGTGGGCAGAGCACGAGGCCGGTGACCACCTGATCGTCATCGGGTCGGTTGTGGGGATGAGTCCGGCCGAGTGGCACCGCGAGGAACCGCTGCTCTATTTCAAGGGTTCCTACCGTCACCTCCGCGACCTCGACCAGCTCGCCGGGTGAGCGAGGCCGGCATCACGATGCTTGCCCATGCGTAAAGAAGCCTGAATCTTGACGCACTCTTCGGCGAAAAGCAGGGGTAAATCTCCCTAACCTCGAGGCATGCATCCTGCCCTGAGCGACCACGCGCTCCCGAGCCGCGCCGTGTTCTTCGTCTCAGACAGCACCGGCATCACTGCCGAAACCCTGGGCAACGCGCTCCTGGCGAACTTTCCCGGATTCCGGTTCGATCGCCACACGATTCCGTTCGTCGACACCGCCGAAGCGGCAGCGGCGGTGGTGCAGACGATCACCGGTGCGGATGCCGCGGGCCTGGCGCCCATTGTCTTCTCGACGATGAAGAACGCGACTGTCGGACGCGTGCTCGATACCGCGCCGGCGCCGCGCATCGACCTTCTCGGTGGCCACCTCACCGATCTGGAGCGAACGCTCGGCACGACGGCATCCGAACAGCTCGGGCAATTCCATACCCTCGGTGACACCGAGGCCTACTTCGCGCGGATGCGCGCTGTGGAGTACGCCATCGAGCATGACGACGGGCAGAGCTCGCGGGCGCTCGAGTTCGCCGACGTCATCATCATTGCCCCCTCGCGCTGCGGCAAGACCCCGACGACCATGTACCTCGCGCTGCAGTACGGCCTCCTGGTCGCGAATTACCCGCTCACCGACGAGGACTTTCCCACCGATGGACTCCCGCGGCTCGTCGCCCCGCACGCCGAGCGCTGCTTCGGCCTCACCACGACGCCCCTGCGCCTGAGCCAGGTGCGCCACGAGCGACGCCCGGATTCGCGCTACGCGAGCCTCGCGCAATGCACCCTCGAGCTGCGACGCGCCGAAGAGCTGTATCGCCGCACGCGCGTGCCGTTCCTGAACTCCTCGACCAAGAGCGTCGAGGAGATGTCGGCAATCATCCTGCAGACCTTGAAGCTTCGCGCCTGACACCCCAGCCCTTCCCGGCCCTCACAAAGGAGCACCCATGAAGAACGTCCTCTGGTTCGACGAGATCGGCATGACCGATCTGCCAGCCGTCGGCGGCAAGAACGCCTCGCTCGGCGAGATGGTCTCTCATCTGTCAGCGCTCGGCGTGCGGGTTCCCGGCGGGTTTGCCACCACAGCCGACGCCTACCGCCGCTTCTTGGCCCACGACGGTCTCGGCGACCAGATCGCAGCCCTCTTGCGCGATCTCGACACCGACGACGTCGCAGCCCTCACGCGCGTCGGCGGCGAGATCCGCGCCAGCATCGAGCGGCACCCGCTGCCCGAGGACCTCGAGATCGACATCCGCACCGCCTACGACCGGCTGCTGCACGACGACGCCGATCCGGATGCCGTGACCTGGGCGGTCCGGTCGTCGGCGACGGCCGAGGACCTGCCCGACGCCTCCTTCGCGGGGCAGCAGGAGACGTTCCTCAACATCGGGGGAATCGAGAACATCCTGACCGCGATCCGTCGGGTCTTCGCCTCGCTCTACAACGACCGCGCGATCGCGTACCGCGTGCATCAGGGATTCGATCACACCGAGGTTGCGCTGTCGGCCGGCGTGCAGCGCATGGTGCGCTCGGATGTGGGTGCCGCCGGCGTCATGTTCACCGTCGACACGGAGTCGGGGTTCGATCAGGCGGTGTTCGTCACGAGTTCCTACGGACTGGGTGAAGCAGTCGTGCAGGGCGCGGTAAACCCCGACGAGTTCTACGTCTCGAAGCCGGCTTTGCGCGCGGGGCGCCCGGCGGTGCTAAAGCGGTCGGTCGGCGAGAAAGCGGTGGCGATGCGCTACACCGACAGTCGTGCCGCGGGCGCGAGCACGGCCTTCGTCGATGTTCCACTCGCCGATCGCGCCAGGTTCTCGCTGACGGATGCCGAACTCGAGGAACTGGCCAGGCAGGCTCTCGTCATCGAAGAGCACTACGGCCGGGCGATGGATATCGAATGGGGTAAGGACGGCGTCGACGGGCGGCTCTACATCCTGCAGGCCCGGCCCGAGACTGTCGTCTCTCGCGCGTCGGCGAACGTCATCCGCCGCTTCCGCCTGCACGAATCGGGGACGGTCCTGGCGGCAGGTCGCGCCATCGGCCAGCGCATCGGCTCGGGTTCCGTGCGGGTGCTGAGCGATCTGGCTCAGATGGACTCGTTCCGCGCGGGCGATGTTCTGGTGGCCGACATGACCGACCCCGACTGGGAGCCGATCATGAAGAGGGCCGCAGCGATCGTCACCAACCGCGGTGGACGCACCTGTCACGCGGCGATCATCGCGCGCGAGCTCGGCATCCCGGCCGTCGTCGGTGCAGGCGATGCCACCCGCATCCTGAGCGATGGACAAGACGTCACAGTCTCGTGCGCCGAGGGCGACACCGGGTTCGTCTACGAGGGCCTGCTGGAATTCGCCGAGGAGGAGACGCACCTCGATCGGATGCCGGAACTGCCCGTCAAGATCATGATGAACGTCGGCACGCCCGACCAGGTGTTCTCGTTCTCGCGCCTTCCCCACCGGGGGGTCGGGCTGGCGCGGCTCGAGTTCATCATCAACCGGCAGATCGGCATCCATCCCCGTGCGCTCCTCGAGGGCGACCTACCCGCCGAGCTGCAGGCCCAGATCGACGAGCGGGTCGCCGCCTACCCGTCGCCGCGTGACTTCTTCGTGCAGCGCGTCGCAGAGGGTATCTCGATGATCGCCGCCGCGTTCGCACCCGAACCGGTCATCGTCCGGATGAGCGACTTCAAATCGAACGAATACGCAAACCTCATCGGCGGCGAACGCTACGAGCCGCACGAAGAGAACCCGATGCTCGGCTACCGCGGGGCGTCCCGCTACATCTCCCCCGACTTCCGGGCCTGCTTCGATATGGAGTGCGAGGCGCTGCGGTACGTGCGCGACGAGATGGGATTCACGAACGTCCAGGTGATGATCCCCTTTGTCCGCACCGTCGGCGAGGGTCATGCCGTGGTCGAGATGCTCGCCGAGAACGGCCTGCGCCGCGGCGTCAACGACCTGAAGATCATCATGATGTGCGAGCTGCCGACCAACGCACTGCTGGCCGATCAGTACCTGGAATTCTTCGACGGCTTCTCGATCGGCTCGAACGACATGACCCAGCTGACCCTGGGACTCGATCGCGACAGCGGCCTTGTCGCCAACACCTTCGACGAGCGCGATCCCGCCGTGCTGCAGCTCATGTCGATGGCCATTCAGGCGTGCCGCGCACAGGGCAAGTACGTCGGCATCTGCGGTCAGGGGCCGAGCGATCATCCCGACCTTGCCGAGTGGCTGCTCGCGCAGGGTGTCGAATCGATCTCCCTGAACCCCGACACGGTCGTGGAGACCTGGATGCGACTCGCCGCCGACGCACCTGCCGACGCCTCTGCGGGGACGTCGTCCTAGACGGGCGCTGAGGAGAGGGCGGCGGCCAGCCGGCGAACGATCTCTTCGAGCACAGGCGTCGGCGTCGCGAAGATGAGGCGCGCGAACCCGGCGCCGACCTGGCCGCACATGGTCCCCTCCGTCAGGGTGACGGATGCTTCCGTCGCGAAGTATTCCGCGGGGTGCTCGTCGATCCCGGCACCGCGGAAATCGACCCACCCGACATAGGTGCCCTCCGGCGTGGGCATCCATACTCCCGGGAGGTGCTCTGCGAGCAGGGAGAGGAGACGGTCGCGGTTCCCCTCGAGGTAAGGGACGAGGTCGGCAAGCCAGGCGTCGCCGCTGCGGAAGGCCACAGCGTTGGCGATCGCACCGAGGTTGCTGGTGCCGTGGCCCGAGAACCGCCCGATCCGCTCCCACGTCTCGCGGTCACGGTCGCTCGTGAGCACGAGTTCCGCGCACTTCAGACCGGGGAGATTCCAGGCTTTCGAGGCGCTCATGGCAGTGATGGTGTGCTCGGCAGCAGCCGGTGTCACCGTCGCGTACGGGATATGGGTGGCGCCTGAGAAGACGAGCGGCGCCCAGATCTCGTCTGAGAAGACGCGCCCGCCGTTTCGGTCGACGACCTCGGCGATCCCGATCAGTTCGTCTCTCGCGAACACGCGACCCACCGGGTTGTACGGGTTGCACAGGAGCAGCAGGTTGCCTCCCTCGTCGAACGCCCGCTGCAGCGCGTCGAGGTCGAATTCGTAGCGTCCGTCGCGAATCGCGAGAGGCATCTCGATGACCTCGCGACCGCGCATCGGAGGCACCATGAGGAACGGCATGTATGACGGGGTGGGGACGATGATCTTCGACCCCGGCTCCGAGCAATGTTCCATCGCGAGTTCGAGGCCCATGATCACATCCGGGATGCCCCATACGTCGCTCGCCGGCACACTCCAGCCGTACCGGCGCTCGAGGAACCCCGCCGTCGCATCCGACAGATCA
>NZ_DBHD01000080.1:0-21409 GCF_002296025.1 Microbacterium sp. UBA837 | reverse complement strand
GGCCATCGTCGACGAGGTTGCCGGCGAACGGGATGACGTCGAACGCGATGGGCGCAACGTACTTCTCGGGCTGCGGAAAATCGACAGCTGAGCCGTCGTGCACGAGGCGCAGGGTGTCGCCCTGGGCGAGCACACCCTCGACCTGGCCGAGCAGCTCCTGCGCGCCGGCAAGGCCTGAGCCGCTCACTGCCTGGTAGGTCGAGACGATGAGGCGCTCGAGTCCGGCCTCGGCATCCAGCACCTTCAGCACCGGCATCGCGGCCATCGTGGTGCAGTTGGGGTTGGCGATGATGCCCTTGACTGCCTGGTCGATCGCGTGCGGGTTGACCTCGCTGACGACGAGGGGAACCTCGGGGTCCATGCGCCAGGCGCTGGAGTTGTCGATCACGGTGGCGCCAGCAGCCGCGAAGCGCGGCGCGTGGGCGCGGCTGCCGGTTGCCCCGGCCGAGAACAGGGCGATGTCGATACCTGCGGGGTCGGCGGTGGCGACATCCTCGATGATGACGGTGTGCCCGCCGAACTCGACCGCGGTGCCAGCCGACCGGGCGGTGGCGAACAGCCGCAGCTCACCGATCGGGAACGAACGCTCCGCGAGAATCTCGCGCATCACGGTGCCGACCTGGCCGGTGGCGCCGACAACGGCGACGGAGAGTCCTGAATCGGAGATGCGGGTCATGGAGGTTCCTCGGATATAGAGCCTGGCTCGGCGTTGCGGCGGAGCGCTGAACCCCCTGATTCTACCGAGCCTCAGTTCCGCTTGACTCGTCGGCGAATCTCACGTTATTGTACGAACTAGTTAATACGTTATGGAGTCGACGAAGACATGCCACACCTGCTCATCCTTCACGGGCCAAATCTCGGGCTGCTCGGTACGCGTGAACCGCAGGTCTACGGGACGACCACCCAGCACGAGCTCGTCGACGCGGTCTCCGCGGGCGCAGCGGGACTGGGCTGGTCATGCGACTTCATGCAGAGCAACCACGAGGGTGCTCTCCTTGACGCGATCCTGACGGCACCGGGAACGTACGACGCCATCCTGCTCAATCCATCGGCATACACCCACACGTCGATCGCCATCCGTGATGCCGTGAGCGCCGTATCCGTCCCTGTCGTCGAAGTGCACCTCAGCAACGTGCATGCCCGGGAGCCGTATCGACGCATTTCCTATGTCGCCGAAGCGGCAGCAGCGACCATCTCCGGCGCAGGACCCGACGGGTACTTCGCCGCGCTCACGATCCTCGATCGACGACACCGGGAAGCCGCCGCATGATCCTCGTCGGACTCCTCGGTGAAGGCATCACCACCTCGCTCACCCCTCCCATGCATCGCCGCGAGGCCGACCTGCTGGGACTGGACTACGAGTATCGAATCATCGACACATCCATCGCCCAGCGCCCGGCGACCGACCTCCCCCGAATCCTCGACGAGATCACGGCGGAACACTATGACGCGCTGAATGTGACGCACCCGTTCAAGCAACGCATCATCCCCTATCTCGATGCACTTACCCCCGATGCCGAGGAGCTCGGCGCGGTGAACCTCGTCGTCTACACGGACGGCCAGACGATCGGGCACAACACCGACTGGACCGGGTTCGGCTTCGCGCTACGCGAGGGGCTGGGATCAGTGGAGAACCAACGCGTCGTACAGATCGGAGCCGGAGGGGCCGGCGCTGCGACGTCCTTCGCGCTCCTGCGCTCTGGAGTGAGCGCGCTGACGCTGGTCGACCGCGACATCCAGCACGCCGCCTTCCTTGCCGCCCGCCTGAGAGACCTCTTCCCGGGCTCGCGGATCGTCCATGTCCCACTCGCGGAGTCGACTTCGGCCATGAGCGACGCGCACGGTGTCGTCCACGCCACGCCGACGGGAATGTTGCACAATCCTGGACTGCCATTCGACCTCGACGACGTTCCTCGCGATGCGTGGGTCGCGGATGTTGTGTACCTGCCGCTCGAAACCGCTCTCGTGCGTGGCGCGCGGGAAAGGGGCCACCGCGTGCTCGACGGCGGACTCATGGCAGTCGGTCAGGCGGTCGACAGCATCCGAATCATCACCGGACACGAACCCGACGCCTCGCGAGTACGTGCGCACTTCCTCGAGCTCGTCGGAGCGGCGGTGACACCATGAGAAAGACCGCGATCGCGACGGTATGTCTCAGCGGCTCACTCGATCAGAAGATCGATGCGATCGCGCGGGCGGGATTCGACGGGATCGAGCTCTTCGAACCCGACCTGATCAGCAGCTTCGCAACGCCCACCGAGATCCGCGACCGCATCGCCGACGCCGGGCTGCGCATCGATCTGTACCAGCCTCTCCGTGACATCGAGGCGACCTCGCCCGAGGAGTTCAGGAGGTCCGTCGACCGGGCAAAACGCAAGTTCGCACTGATGCACGAGCTCGGGGTCGACACCGCGCTCCTCTGCTCGAATGTCGCGACCGCGGTCACCGACGATGACGACACCATGGCGGAACAACTGAGCGCCCTCGCCGACGCCGCCCGCGACCATGGAGTACGTATCGCCTATGAAGCGCTCGCGTGGGGCCGTCACGTGTCAACCTACGCTCACGCGTGGAAGATCGTCGAGAGCGCGGATCACCCGTCGCTCGGCGTCTGCCTCGACAGCTTCCATATCCTGGCCCGAAACAGTGACCTCGACGGCATCGCGGACATCCCCGGTGACAAGATCTTCTACCTGCAGCTCGCCGACGCACCGCGGATGACCCTGGACCCCCTCAGCTGGAGCCGCCACCATCGGCTGTTCCCGGGTGAGGGCGACTGGGACCTCGTCGATTTCACCGGACGAGTGCTCGATGCCGGCTACTCGGGACCGCTTTCACTTGAGGTCTTCAACGATGTCTTCCGTCAGGCCGAGGCTGTACTCACAGCGCGCGACGCCTGGCGTTCGCTCGCGTTGCTCGACATGCGGCTCGATGCCCGCACCGCCGCCCCCGCGCAGGTGCCGACAGTGCGCGGTGTGAGCTTCGCCGAGTTGCAGCCCGGAGAAGTCGGGCGCATCGAATCGCTGCTGGGCAAGCTCGGCTTCAGCCGACGCGGCACGCATCGCCGCAAGGACCTCTCGCTATGGGTGCAGGGGGACGCGCGCGTCATCATCAACAGATCATTGCTCGGCCCCGAGACGCGGATCGCGGCGATCGGGCTCGACGTTGCCGATGCCGCGATCGTGCACGGGCGTGCAGATGCGCTGCGGATGCCTCTCGCCCCACGGGACCGGCAGAAGGATGAAGCGACTCTCGACGGGTATGTCGCCCCCGACGGGACGGTCATGTTCGCGGACGAAGACACCTCGACATGGCTCACCGAGTTCGAGGAGCCCGAGAGTGCCGCGCCCGTCGGGCTGTGCAAGATCGATCATGTCTCACTTGTGATGCCGTGGCAGCGAGCCGCAGAGGCGCAGCTCTTCTTCGCCTCCCTGCTCGAACTGCAACGAGCCCCGAGCGTCGACGTCTCGAGCGAACGCGGCCTCGTATCGAGCACGGCGCTGACGCCCGCAGCCGTCACTGATGGCCCCGGGATCATCATCAACGTACCGCCCACGCCAGGGAACGAGCTGCCGCTCGTGAACCATCTCGCGTTCACCTGCACAGACCTTCTGCCCACGCTCACGTTGTTGCGCGAACGCGGCGTACCGACGCTTCCCATTCCTGACAACTACTATGACGATCTCGAGGCTCGAGGCATCCTGTCCGAAGAATCAGTTCGGAGTCTGCGCGAACTCGACGTGCTCTACGACCGGGACGGCGACGGGGAGTTCCTCCACGCCTACCTCCCCGCGATCGACGGTGTCGAGTTCGAGCTCGTCGAGCGAAGGCGTGGGTACCGAGGGTACGGGGCGATCAACACCCCCGTACGCCTCGCCGCTCTCCGGGCGGAAGCATCCTCCGCCCCGCCCCGTCGGCGGGAAGGAGTGCCTACCGCGAACTGAAGCTCCCCGGTCCCGGTTCGGCCGGCCACACCAGAAAGTCAGTTTCACCATCATGCACCGAAACACCTGAAGGGAATCAAAGGTGAACCCTCGAATCAACAGCACACGCCGCCGCGCAGCGGCAACCCTCGCCGTCGCAGCCGGTCTCGCGCTCGTCGCCTCGGGATGCGCGTCCGCCGAACAGGGAGGCGCGCAGTCCTCCGACGATGAGATCGTGGTCGGCTATTCCGGCTATACCCTCACAAACCCGTACTTCGCCGGCCTCATCAAGGGTCTAGAGGAAGGCGCCGAGGAGCACGACTTCCGGCTGATCCAGACCAACTCGAATGGCGACAACAACACACAGGCGAGCGACATCCAGAATCTCGTCAGCCAGGGCGCCGACTACATCGTCGTCAGCCCCGCCGACGCATCGGCGATCGTCCCCGCAGTCGAAGCGGCAGCCGAAGCCGGCGTGACGATGGTGGCCATCTCGGACACGATCGACTCCGACGCGATCACCTTCACCGTCGCGATGGACCACGTCAACATCGGGGAACAGAGCGCCCAGGGCATCGTCGACTTCCTGACGGAGAAGTATGGCGAGCCGCGGGGCAAAGTCGTCGAGATGCAGGGAATCGCTGGTAGCGCAGCGGGTGCCGATCGCACGAAGGGCTTCGACAACGTCATCAGCCAATACCCGGACATCGAGGTGGTCGCGCGAGCGGACGGCGGATTCGATACCGACAAGACCTTCCAGGCCATGTCGACGATTCTGCAGGCGCACCCCGACATCGACGCGGTGATGAACGCCAACGACAGCGAAGCCCAGGGAAGCACCAAGGCGATCGAGGCCGCGGGCCTGTTCCAGCCCGTCGGGGACCCCGACCACATCTTCGTCACCGGTAACGATGCTCCCGCCCCGGCGATCGCAGACATCCGCGCCAACCGACAGGACATGACCGTCGCGTCAAACCCCATCCAACTCGCGAAGCTCGTTATGAATGACATTGCGCGACTGGTTGCCGGGGAGACCGTGACCGGCTTCATCGAGTGGCCCGGACAGATCATCACGCCGGCGAACATCGACTCCGATGAGGTCCGCGAGTACGGGATCTGGGCGGATGAAGTCGGCTGACACGGTCCACGTCGTCCTCGAGGGCGTGTCCAAGACGTACGGAACGAACACCGTTCTGAAGAACGTCGGATTCGCCCTCGAGGGGGGCACCATCACGGGACTTGTCGGCGAGAACGGTGCGGGCAAGTCAACGCTCATCCGCACGCTCTCGGGAGCGGTGCACCCCACCGCCGGTCACATCACGATCGACGGCGAACCGCTCCCGCGCTCGACGGGCGCGGTGATCGACGCCGGGATCAGCGTCATTTACCAGGAGCTGACCGACATCCCCGATATGTCGCTGCTGGAGAACGTGCTTCTGGGGAACCTGAGTTCGCGCAGCGGCGTCAAGAACCGGGGAGAGAACCGTCGCAGGGCGCTCGCCGGACTGACCCGCGTCGGTCTCGCCGGGCTCGACCTCGACGCACCGATTCGCAATCTCACGATCGCGCAGCGTCAGCTGGCCGAGATCGCACGATGCCTCATTCGAGACGCCCGCGTCCTGATCCTGGATGAGCCGACATCTTCCCTACCTGAGCACGACGTCGAGACGCTCCTTCGGGTGGTGACTGATCTGCGTTCCCAGGGCATCGCGATTCTCTACGTCACTCACCATCTCGAGGAGCTGTTCCGCATAGCGGATCGGCTGGTCGTCCTGCGCGACGGTGAGAAGGTCGCTGAGGGTCCAACCTCAGACTGGGACGAACGCGCGCTCGTGCGCGCCATGCTCGCGAAAGACCTCGACCAGGCCTACCCCTGGCGCGAACGCGAGATCGGTCGACGTGTTCTCCACGTCGACGGACTCACTGCGCCGGGTGTGAAACGGATCACTCTGGACGCCCATGCGGGCGAGGTGGTCGGACTCGTCGGACTTGCAGGAGCTGGACGCACCGAGGCCATGCGCGCCATCGCCGGAGCGACATTCGCCGAGGCCGGAACCGTCGCCGTCGACGGAACCGTCCTGCACCGGGGAGCATTGCGCCGTGCACTGCGCGCGGGAGTGCTGTACGCGCCCGAAGACCGCAAGAAAGACGGCCTCGTGCTCGACGGGAGCGTGGAGTCGAACCTCGTGTACGGCGACTACCGCACCGTCTCGCGATGGGGGATCATCAGCCCCCGCGCGCTCGCGCGCAAAGCGCTGGACATCGCATCCCGCTACGGCGTACGGATGCACTCCCCGAGCCAACCCGTTGGTGAGCTGTCGGGAGGCAATCAGCAGAAGATCGTCGTAGCCCGAATATCTGAGCGCGAACCGACCGTCGCCCTCTTCGACGATCCCACCCGAGGCGTCGACGTCGGGGCGAAAGCCGGCATATACGACGAGATCTTCGACCTCGCCGAGCGCGGCGCCGCCGTCCTGGTGTGCAGCTCGGACACCGACGAGATTCTCGCCGTCGCCGATCGCATCTACGTGCTCGTCGCCGGTTCCGTGGTCGCTGAGATCCCTCGCGACCGATTCGAACGAGAAGACATCCTCCACCTGTCCGCAGGTGGGAACGCAACGAATGGAACGCCCGCCCCATGACCTCTTCCACCACCGTCGACACCACGCACCGCCCATGGGTGGACCGTGGTCGCGCCGCGCTCAACAGCACCCTTCTGCCGATCGTCGCCGCCCTCCTGATCGTGTCTGTCGTGCTCTCGTTCATGACGCCGACGTTCCTCACAGCGAGCAATCTGACCAACATCGTCACCCAGAGCGCCGTCGTGGGCATCGCGGCGATCGGCGCGACGTTCGTCATCATCACGAGTGGCATCGACCTCTCCGTGGGCGCGAACATCGCCCTCTCAGGGATGATCGGTGCAATCGTCGCCCAAACGACGGACAGCGGACTCATCGGAATCGCGGTCGTGCTATTGGTGTCCGCCGCGGTCGGCGCATTCAACGGCGCGTCGGTGGCCTGGCTGCGACTGGCGCCTTTCATCGTGACGCTCGCAGTCATGGGAATGGCACGGGGCCTCACTCTTCAGATCAGCCAAGGGCAATCGGTCTACGGACTCCCCGAGGCGCTGAACTGGCTCGGCGCATCGGCGATCTTCGACGTTAAGACTTCGGCTGTCGTGACGGTTCTGCTGTTCGCCATCGCACATCTGGTGCTCGCGCGCACGACCTTCGGACATCGGATTTACGCGGTCGGCGGCAACGCCGAGGCCGCGCGTCTCGCGGGCATCAACGTGCGTGGCATCGTGTTCTCGGCGTACGTGATCGCCGGAGTGATGGCCGGGATCGCGGCCCTCATCCTGCTCGGGCGTCTCGACTCCGCGACGCCCAACGCCGCGACGGGAACCGAACTGCAGGTGATCGCCGCCGTCGTGATCGGCGGGACGAGCTTGTTCGGAGGTAAGGGCAGCATGATCGGAACATTCGTCGGCGTGCTCTTGATCGGCGTCATCAACAACGGTCTCACCCTGCTGAATGTCTCCTCGTTCTGGGTGCAGTTCGTTCAGGGTGCCCTGATCTTCCTCGCGGTGCTGCTCGACTCGCTCAACAGCCGTCGACGCTCCCGCCGCTCACGGTCCTGAGCCGCGATGATGGAACGCGTGAGTTACCGGGACCTCGGACGCGAACTGTCCAATTGGGGCCGGTGGGGTGCATCCGACCAGCTCGGGACGCTCAACCTTGTCACCCCGCAGCGGCGTGTCGCTGCTGCAGGCAGCGTCCGTCACGGAATCACCCTCGATCTGTCCCTACCACTCGACGAGAACGGCCCGCAGGATGCCACAGGTACTCGCAGCAACCCGGTTCACGTGATGACGCGTCTGCCGGATGCCCCGGTGTCCCCTGGTGGCTTCCACTATTTCGACGACGCCCTGTTCCTCCATCTTCAGGGAGCGACGCAGCTGGACGCTCTCTCGCATGTCGCGTACGACGGGATGCTCTACAACGGGGTGACCCTGGACTCGATCACCGCGGCGGGTGCGTCGAGGCTGGGCGTGCAGAACCTCGCCGGGCGCATCACCGGCCGGGGTGTGCTGCTGGACATCCCACGTTCGCAGGGTCGGGACGCGCTCGATCCGCGTGAGCCGATCACGAGCGAGGACCTCGACCGCGCAGAAGCATATGCGGGTGTGAGGGTGGGTCCCGGCGACCTGCTCCTGATCCGCACCGGCTGGCTCGCGACGTTCACGAATCGCGGCGACCGCGAGGCGTACTTCGCATCCGAGCCCGGGCTGGCGCTCGAGACCGCCCGCTGGCTGCGCGAGCGGGATGTCGCGTTCGTCGGCTCTGACACATGGGGTGTGGAGGTGGCGCCGTCGGCCTCCGGTGATGTCATGCCTCTTCACTGCGTCCTGCTGAGAGATCTCGGGATGCCGCTCGGAGAGATGTTCGTCCTTGACGAGCTCGGCGAGATGGCCCACGAACTCGGGAGAGCGGAATTCCATCTGTCGTGCGCTGCCCTGCGCGTCACAGGCGGCGTGGGTACGCCGGTGAGCCCGATCGTGACATTCTGATGTGGGCAGGCAAGGGGACACCATGACGAGTGCGACGGAGGCCGTGCGCAGACGCCGAGATCCCGCGCAGACCAAGCAGGACATCCTCGAGGTGGCTACGGCGGAGTTCGCCGCTCAGGGGCTCTCAGGGGCCCGCGTCGACGAGATCGCCGCGTCCACGCGCACCACCAAGCGCATGATCTATTACTACTTCGGCTCGAAAGAAGGCCTATATCTCGCGGTCATGGAGTCGGCATATCAGGTAATTCGCCAGCTCGAGCAGAATCTCGACGTCGAAACGCTCGCTCCCCTCGACGCGCTGCGATCACTCGCGGAGTCGACATACGATCACCACACGAGCCACCGCGACTTCGTGCGGCTCGTCTCGATCGAGAACATCCACCGGGCCGAGATGATCTCCCAGTCCGAGGTGATCCCGGACCTGAACCGCACGGCCGTCGAGACCATTGGGCGGGTCCTTGACCGGGGGGTGGCCGCGGGCGACTTCCGTGATGACGTCGACGCTCTGGACCTGCACATGTTGATCAGTTCCTACGCCGTGTTCCACGTTGCGAATCGGTATACGTTCCGCACTCTCTTCGGGCGAGATCTTCTTGCGCAGGAGCGTCATGAACACTACCGACGCCTTGCGGGCGACATGGTCGTCTCGACGATGCGCGCCTAGACGCGAAATCGCTGCAGCGCGTGGCGAGCGCGAGTGGGTCTTAGCGGCCGGTGCCGGCGTAGACGGTCGCTGCACTGTCGGCATCCAGCCCGTAGGCGGTGTGCACGACGCGAGCCGCCTCGGCGATGTCGGAGCCGCGAAGCACCACCGAGATCCGGATCTCGGAGGTCGAGATCATCTCGATGTTGATCCCCGCAACGCTCAGCGCCTCGAAGAGGGTCGCTGATACGCCCGAATGCGTGCGCATCCCCGCACCGACCACCGAGAGCTTGCCGATCTGGTCGTCGTGCACGAGGCTTTCGAAGCCGACCTCGCTCTGGTCGGCGGCGAGCGCCTTCAGCGCCGGCGCGGCATCCTGCTTGGGGAGCGTGAAGGAGATATCGGTGCGTCCGGTGGCGGCAGCCGACACGTTCTGCACGATCATGTCGACGTTCGCACCCGACTTGGCGACGATCTTGAAGATCTCGGCTGCCTTGCCGGGCACATCCGGGACGCCGATGACGGTGATCTTGGCCTGACCGAGGTCGGTGGCGACCCCCGCGACGATGGGTTCTTCCATGGTGACTCCCTCCGGAGCATCGGGACGGGACTGGCCCGGACCCAGGACGTAGGTGCCCTCGCTCGAGCTGAACGTCGACCGGGCATGAATGAGGACGCCGTGACGGCGGGCATATTCGACGGCGCGGATGTAGAGCACCTTCGCACCATTGGCGGCGAGCTCCAGCATCTCTTCGCTGGAGACGACATCAAGCTTTCGCGCCATCGGCACGACGCGCGGGTCGGCGGTGAAGATCCCGTCCACGTCGCTGTAGATCTCGCAGACGTCGGCCTCGAGGGCCGCTGCGAGCGCCACAGCGGTCGTGTCGGAGCCACCGCGGCCGAGGGTCGTGATGTCACGGGTGTCTCGGTTGAAGCCTTGGAATCCGGCGACGATCACGATGGCGCCCTCGTCGAGAGCCTCGCGGAGTCGAATGGGAGTGACATCGACGATGCGGGCGGCGCCGTGCGTGGCATCCGTGATCATGCCGGCTTGGCTGCCGGTGAACGAGCGCGCCTCGAAGCCCATCGACGAGATCGCCATCGCCAGCAGCGCCATCGAGATCCGCTCACCGCTCGAAAGCAGCATGTCGAGCTCGCGCGGAGCGGGAATCGGTGCGACCTGGCCCGCGAGGTCGAGAAGCTCGTCGGTCGTGTCGCCCATGGCGCTCACGGCGACAACGACGTCGTGACCGGCACGACGTGTGTCGACGATCCGTTTGGCGACGCGCTTGATGCTCTCGGCGTCGGCCACCGACGACCCACCGTACTTCTGGACGATCAGCGCCACATGCAACTCCCGGGATGACAGGCTCGGATGCCGAACCCAGCGACCCATTCTACGGAGGCGCACATGCCGAACACGTCATGGGGACTGTCGGCGCCAGGTAGCACCGGAACGCGGCACGTAGGGTGGACGAAGCCATCCGTGACGAACTGGGAGCTTCCGCCATGCAACGCCGGCGCCGCCTACCGAATCCACTTGGCCGCCTCTTCCGGATCTCCGCAGACGCCTATCCGGCGACCGAAGCGCTTCCGATCGTCGATGACGCCGCTGCGGTGCGCATCCTCGACTTCGCCGTCCGCTTGGGCGAGACGATGCTGGTGACTGGTGCTCCCGCCTCCGAGGTGACCTTCGCGATCGTGCGCGCCGCCGGCGCGTACGGTCTACATCCGGTGCACGTGGATGTCACATACAACTCGATCACTGCTGCCTATCACCGCAGTGGCGAAGACCGTCCGATCACGCTCTTGCGCGTCGTCCGGGCGGCGGCTCCCGACTACGAGAAACTGCTACGACTGCAGGCGCTCCTGAACGAGGTCACGAGCGGCCTTGCGTTGCCGGAGTCACGAGCGCGCCTGACCGGGATCCGACGAACACCTTTCTCCCATCGACCGATCATCGTGGTCGCAGCGCAGGGCCTGCTCGCCGTGGGCGTTGCGATCATGTTCGGCGGCAATCCCGTTGTCACGGTTCTCGCGTTCTTCGCTGCAGCCCTCGCCGCGCTCACACAGTTCGGTCTCGCGCGGGCACGGGTGCCGTTCTTTTTCAGCCAGATCACCGCCGCCGCAGTCCTGACGCTGTTCGCATCGCTGGCTCCCGCGCTGGCTGGAACAGGCCTGCCGGGCGCCGCTGACGCACGCCCCTCCGTCATCGTCGCCTCAGCGATCGTGTTGATGCTCGCCGGCCTCACCGTCGTGGGAGCAGCCCAGGATGCGATCGACGGGTTCGCCCTCACCGCATCGGGACGCATCCTGGAACTGACCACTCAGACGCTCGGCGTTGTCATCGGCATCCTGGTGGGTCTGCAGGTCGCCAGCCTTATCGGGCTCACCGTCGATCCTCCGAGCGAGGCTCTCCCCCTCGGCGCCATCCCGCTGCAGTTCCTGGGCGCCGCGCTGATCGCCGTATCGGTGGCGGTCATCAACGGGTCAGGGATGCGGATCATCCTCGTCAGCGCGGCACTAAGCGTCGCAGCCTGGACCGGCTACCTTCTGGCGTCGCTCATCGGCCTCGACACCGCCGCAGCATGCGGCGTGGGCGCCCTCGCCGGCAGCTTCATCGGCATCCTGCTCGCCTACCGCCTCCACGTGCCGTCGGTAGCCGTGACGGCGGCAGCCATCTTGCCAATGGTGCCCGGTGCGATGGTCTTCCGGGGCCTGCTCACGCTGGTGCAGTCAGGTGAGGACCCGGCTCACATGCTCGTGGGGTTCGGGACACTCGTGAACGCCGGAGTGATCGGTATCGCACTGGCTGTCGGCGCATCACTGGGCATCTACCTCGGGCAGCCGGTGCGGGCGACCCTCACGAGTGTCATGAACGCGCGCGCCCGGTTCCGCATCTGACGAGCCGGGTTCTGCTGACCCGACTCAGATCGAGCGACGACCCTCGAAGGCGCGACCGAGCGTGACCTCGTCGGCGTACTCGAGATCACCACCGACCGGCAGACCCGAGGCGAGTCTCGTGACTGTGATCTGCAGGGAGGTCAGCAGGCGCGACAGGTAGGTCGCTGTAGCTTCACCCTCGAGGTTCGGGTTGGTGGCAAGGATGACTTCCTGAACGGTACCGTCGGCAAGTCGCTGCATGAGCTGCGCGATGCGCAGATCGTCGGGACCGACACCCGCGATCGGGCTGATCGCCCCGCCGAGGACGTGGTAGAGCCCGCGGAACTCGCGCGTGCGCTCGATCGCCGCGACATCCTTCGCGTCCTCGACGACGCAAATCAGCGTCTGGTTGCGGCGAGGGTCGCGGCAGATGCTGCAGCGATCCTGCTCCGATACATTGCCGCAGAGCTCACAGAACCGAACCTTTTCCCGCACCTCGGCGAGCACCTGCGACAGTCGCGACACATCGAACGACGGGGTCTGCAGGATGTGAAATGCGATGCGCTGCGCCGACTTCGGCCCGATACCGGGAAGCCGACCGAGCTCGTCGATGAGGTCTTGGACGATGCCGTCGTACATGCTCAGCCGAACCTCGTGGGTGATGCGTGCGGTTCTTCACGGATGAAGCGCGCCCCCAGCAGCTGGCGCACCACCGCCTCCCCGTAGCGCTGCGTTCCGTCGGGAGCCCGGGCGATCCGCTGTGCGACGACAGGCGCCTGCTCGGGGGCGACATCCAGATCGACACCCTCGCTGTCATCATCGTCGGCTGAGGGCTCATCAGCATCGAGGACGTCGCCCTCCCGGGGAGCCGGAAGCTGCACAGCGAGACCGACCGGCGCATCCTCGGGCTCGTCATCGACCGCGAGAGAAGGCGCAAGGACCGCGGTCGGCGCTTCGGACGAGGGGATGGGGGCGACCGCCCAGTCCGTCACGGCGGGAGCTGCGGCAGCCGCTGTCGTTCCGCCGCGAGGCTGCGCTGTCGTTCCGCCGCCACGAGGCGGGGCCGGCGTGCCGCCTCCGGGCTGTGCACTCGCGCCGCCGCCGGGCTGCGGCGTCCGGGGCGCCTCGCCCGGGCCCGGCCCGCCAGTAGGCCCGCCGTCTGAGGGGCCTGACGAGTCCGAGGGTCCGCCCGCGGGGTCGTGCTTGGCAAGGTACTTCACCCGGATGCCAAGAACCTGCTTGATCGCGGTGCGAAGATCTTCGCTGGGTCCTGCGCCGGCAAGAAGATGCTTGAACTTGGCGACGTCGGAAGCGTTCGCGAACGTGAGGGTGAGCACGTCGCCCGAGAAATCGGCAACTGTCGCGACAGACACCAGCAACCATGACGAGCGACTGATGCCCTCCAGCGCGGCAAGTACCGCAGCCCACTGCTCCCGAACCACGCCCAGCGTCACCGGCTCGGTCAGTGGCGCGGGAGGCACTGTCGCAACGCTCGTCTCCGAAACGCTCGCTTCCGTAGGCGCGGGCGAGGGAGTGGGAGCAGCAGGGGCCGGAGCAGCGGCGGGCGCCGGGGCAGCAGCGGCCGCAGGGGCAGGGGAAGCAGCTGGAGCGGGTGCCGGGGCAGCGGCCGCAGGGGCCGGGGAAGCAGCTGGAGCGGCGGCGGCCAGCGCCAGAACGCGCGCGCACATGAGCTCGAGCTGCAGTCGCGGTGAGGTGGCACCGGTCATCTCGTCGAGCGCGGCGACAACGACATCCGCTGTGCGCGAGAGCCGTTGAGCGCCGAACCGGTCTGCTTGCGCCGACATCCGCTGGAGGTCTTCGGGGGATGCGCCGCGTAGCACTGCTGCGGCGCCGTCCCCCGTCGCGGCGACGACGATGAGGTCGCGCAGCCGTTCCAGAAGATCGTCGACGAAGCGGCGCGGGTCTTGCCCGGTCTGTACAACCCGGTCGACGGCGGCGAAGACGGCACCGGCGTCGGATGCCGCGAGCGCGTCGACGATCTCGTCGAGAAGCTCGGCATGCGTGTACCCGAGAAGTGCGACCGCGCGTTCGTACGTGACGGCGCCTTCCGAGCCCGCGATGAGTTGGTCGAGCAGCGACAGCGTGTCTCGCGGGGACCCGCCGCCGGCGCGGACGACCAGGGGCAGCACACCGGGATCGACGACCACGCCCTCGCTCTCGCAGAGCGAGCCCACATACTCGAGCATCGCCGCCGGCGGGACGAGTCGGAACGGGTAGTGGTGCGTGCGCGACCGGATCGTGCCGATGACTTTCTCAGGCTCGGTCGTGGCGAAGATGAACTTCACGTGATCGGGAGGCTCTTCGACGAGTTTGAGCAGGGCGTTGAATCCCTGCGGCGTCACCATGTGCGCCTCGTCGAGGATGAAGATCTTGAACCGATCACGTGCGGGTGCGAAGACGGCGCGCTCCCGCAGATCGCGTGCGTCATCGACACCGTTGTGGCTGGCGGCGTCGATCTCGACGACATCCAGGGATCCCCCGCCGCCGCGTCCGAGCTCGATGCAGCTCTCGCACGTACCGCAGGGGGTGTCGGTCGGTCCCTGGGCACAGTTCAGGCACCGCGCGAGGATGCGCGCCGAGGTCGTCTTGCCGCACCCGCGAGGCCCGGAGAACAGGTAGGCGTGCCCGACGCGGTCGCCCCGCAGCGCGGTCATGAGCGGTTCGGTGACCTGACTCTGCCCGATCATCTCGCCGAACGCCTCGGGGCGATACCGGCGGTACAGGGCGGTGGTCATTCGTCCAGCCTAGGGCGTGGTCACGACATCGGGTCAGCGGCCTGCGGCAGCTGATCCGGCACGCTCTCGAACGTCTCCGGCGACCCCACGATCGGGATCGAGGTCGTGACGACCGGCACGGATGCCGACAGCAGCGACCCGTCGTCGCGGGTGACATCCGCGAACTGACGAATCGAGGGTCGGCCGGGAATCACCGGACCCTGATCGGCAAGCGGAATCATCAGCTCTTGCTCGGGGTCGATGACGTACTGAGCGCCCCGCACCGAGAACGAGACGCTCTGCCCCGGCCCCGCCGCGAACCACATCCGGTCGCGGGCGATCGTCACCTGCAGCCGCGTGCCCTGCCAGTGCAGCGTGAAGGAGAGCTCCGGCCAGTCGGCAGGCAGCCGCGGATCGAAGCTCAACTCCCCGAAGTGGTCGCGCATACCTCCGAATCCACTGACCAGCGCGGTCCAGACGCCGCCGGCCGAGGCGACGTGCACGCCATCCGCGGCATTGTGATGCAGGTCGCCGAGATCGACATAGATCGAGTCGAGGAAGTACCTCAGGGCGAGGTCCTGGTAGCCGACCTCGGCAGCGAGGATCGCCTGCACGACTGCCGACAGCGTCGAGTCCCCCGTCGTCAGGGGGTCGTAGTACTCGAAGTCGGCCAGCTTCTCTTCGGCGGTGAAGTGGTTGCCCTGCAAGAACAGCGCCAGCACCACGTCGGCTTGCTTGAGCACCTGGTACCGGTAGATCACCAGCGGGTGGAAGTGCAGCAGCAGCGGCCGCTGGTCGGGCGATGTGTTCTCGAGGTCCCAGACTTCCTTTTCGAGGAAAACGGCGTCCTGGGGGTGGATGCCGAAGGCATCGCTGAACGGGATGTTCATCGCCTCAGCCGCGGCCTCCCACGCCTCGACCTCGTGCTCCCCCAGGCCCAGGCGATCCACCATGAGGCGGTAATCCTCGGGAGCGTCCAGGGCCATGTCGCGCAACGTGTGGGCAGCGAAACGCAGGTTGAAGCGAGCCATGACGTTCGTGAAGAGGTTGTCGTTGACGACTGTCGTGTACTCGTCGGGCCCCGTCACACCGTGGATGTGGAACGACCGCTCGGAGTCGAGTTCCGTCTCACGCCAGAACCCGAGGCTCGCCCACATCCGGGCGGTCTCGACGGCGATATCGACGCCTTCGCGATAGAGGAACTCGGTGTCGCCCGTCGCCCGCACATACTTCGCGAGGGCAAAACTCACGTCGGCATTGATGTGGTACTGAGCGGTGCCAGCGGCGTAATAGGCCGAGGCCTCCTCACCGTTGATCGTGCGCCACGGGAAGAGCACCCCGGCCTCGTTGAGTTGACGCGCGCGCCGACGCGCGGCGGGAAGCATGAGGTACCGCATCCGCAGTGCGTTTCGCGCCCACTGCGGGGTCGTATAAGCCAAGAACGGCAGCACGTAGATCTCGGTGTCCCAAAAGTAGTGACCCGAGTAGCCCGACCCCGAGACACCCTTCGCGGGGACGCCGAGCCCATCGGCCCGCGCGGCAGCCTGGGCGAGCTGGAAGAGGCACCAGCGGGTCGCCTGCTGCAGATCGTCATGGCCGCCGATCCGAACGTCCGAACGCTCCCAGAACGCATCCAGCCATTCGCGCTGGCGCGTGAAGAACGTATCGACGCCCTCGGCCTCCGCGCGGTCAAGGGTCCTGCGGCACCGATCGACCAGTTCTCGCGCGGGAACACCGCGCGAGGTGTGGTAGCTCACGAGCTTAGTGACGGTGACCGGCACGCCGGCCTTCGCCCGCACCCGGAACACGTTCTTGGCGATGTCGGGTTCGATCAGGCGCCGCGGGTCGTACTCGTTGTCGGTGGTGATGATGTGGTCGGCGACGACCGCGATCGTCATCTCGGATTCGGATGCCTTGTAGGCCAGCGCCGATCGCGTGCCGTCCTGCCAGTACTCCTGTGGCTGCAGAACGCGCTGGTGGATCCGCTCGGCCCGGCGCGGATCGAATCCCGCCTTCTTGGGTGCGACGGGAGTTCCGCCGTAGACGTCCTCGCCGTCTTGCCGGTTGATGATCTGACAGCTGATGGTGACCGGCGCATCGGCGTTCAGGACCGTGACGGTCTGCCGAAGGATCGCAAGGTGCTTCTCCTCGAACGACACCAGCCGATCATCCTCGATCAGCACCTCTTTGCCCGACGGTGTCACCCACAGGATCCGCCGACGCATGACGCCGTCGCGCATGTCGAGGACACGCTCGTACTCGCGCACATCGGCGATGTCGAGTGACAGCGGCTCGTCGTCGACGTAGACCCGCATGATCTTGGCATCCGGGGCGTTGATGATCGTCTGGCCGACCTCGGCGAACCCATACGCCTGCTCCGCATGCCGGATCGGGAAGACTTCGTGGAAGCCGTTGATGAAGGTGCCGTGCTCGTGCGCGAAGCGACCCTCGGGGCTGTTGCCCCGCAAGCCCAGGTAGCCGTTACCGACGGCGAAGAGTGTCTCGGAGACCCCGACCTCGTCGTGCGAGTAGCTCGTCTCGACGAGCCGCCATGGGTCGATGGGGTAGCGATCACGATCGATCACGCGGACTCCTCCGGTTCGGGTGCGAGAGCAGCGGTAGGGATGCCGGCACCGTCGCCGTCGAGGAACTCGGCCAGATCGGAGACCACCACGTGTGCGCCAGCGTCGCGCAGCACCTCGGCTCCGACGCCACGGTCGACGCCGACCACGAGCGCGAATCCGCCAGCAGCCGCGGAACGTACCCCTGACAGGGCATCTTCGACGGCCGCGCTGGATGTCGGGTCGACACCGAGCATCGCAGCAGCCTCGACGAACACGTCGGGGGCGGGCTTGGAGGCCAGCCCGTCGCGTTCGGCGATGACGCCGTCCATGATCACCTCGAAGCGATCGATAATGCCGGCGGCAGTGAGCACTTCCCGGGCGTTCTTGGAACTCGAGACCACCGCGATCCGGGTACCGGCATCCCGCAGCACGTCCAGCAGCGCGAGCGAGCCCGGATACGGCGCGATTCCTTCGCTTCGCAGCACGCTCTCGAAGACAGCGTTCTTGCGGTTGCCGATGCCGCAGACGGTGTCGATCTCAGGCGAGTCGCTCGGGTCGCCCCAGGGTACTTCGACATCACGGCTCCACAGCAGGCTCGCGACGCCGTCGTAGCGCTTCTTGCCGTCGAGGTGCTCGAAGTAGTCACGCTCGGTGTACTCGGGCGTGATGTTCCACGCCGCGAAGAGCTCCTGAAACATCGCCTGCCACGCATGCATGTGCACCTCGGCGGTCGGTGTCAGCACCCCGTCCAGATCGAAGAGCACCGCATCGTAGGCGGTGAGATCGGGAAGAGCGTCGGCCACAGGAATCCTCCCGGCGGGTGGCGATGTCGAAAGCGTTGGCACGAGCCATGGCAATAGGTCGGGTACGGCTGACGCCGTGGTGCAAGCGTAGTAGTTCGACCCTGCCGCAATGCTGGTTTGCGGGCGCTCAGCCCTGCGCGACGCCCAGAGTTTGCCGAGCGATCTCGAGTTCTTCATTGGTCGGTACGACCAGGACGCTCACCTCAGACGCATCGGTCGAGATACGACGGATGCCGCGCTCCCGCCGCTCGTTGCGTTCGGGGTCGATCTCCACTCCCGCAAAGCCGAGGGTTTCGAGGGCCGCCGCACGGATGATGGGCGAGTTCTCGCCGACGCCGGCGGTGAAGGAAATGACATCCACGCCGCCGAGCTGCGCGAGATACGCACCGGCGTAGGTGCGCAGGCGATGGATGTAGACGTCGAAGGCCAGCGTCGCCGCCTCATCGCCGTCCTCGCGTCGCTGTTCGATGTCGCGCATGTCGGAGGCCCCCGCCAGGCCGAGCAGTCCCGAGCGCTTGTTGAGCAGATCGTCGAGGTCGTCGATCGAGAGCCCCGCGCGTCGCGCGAGCTGGAACACGATGGCCGGGTCGACGTCGCCCGAACGGGTGCCCATGACAAGTCCCTCCAGCGGTGTGAGCCCCATGGACGTGTCGACCGAACGACCACCGTCGATCGCGGTGACCGAGGCTCCGTTTCCGAGGTGGAACACGATCTGCTTCAGGTCTCCCAGCGGCCGGTCGAGGAACGCCGCTGCGGCTTCGCTGACGAACTTGTGTGAGGTGCCGTGGAAGCCGTACCGGCGCAGGCGGTGCTCCTGCGCGAGTTCGGTGTCGATCGCATACGTGTAGGCGGCGGGGGCGAGCGTCTGATGGAACGCGGTGTCGAAGACCGCGACGTGAGGAATCGTGTCGAACGCTTCCTGTGCGGCACGGATGCCCTGCACGGCCCCTGGGTTGTGGAGGGGCGCGAGTACCGACAGGTCTTCGATGTTGATGAGCACCAGCGGAGTCACCAGCGTCGGCTCGAAAAAGCGCGCCCCACCGTGCACGACGCGGTGACCAACGGCGACGGGCGGATTCGCCTGCAGTGAGGGGCCGTGCGCAGCGAAGGCATCGAGCATCACCTGGAAGCCTGCGGTGTGGTCGGGAATCGGCAGGTCTCGCTCGGAGGTCGCGCTCACGAATGTCGGTGCCGGCTCATCCGGGGCGAACTCCGCCGCGGTGACGGTGTGACGCGCGTGACCGTTCTCTTGCCCGATCCGTTCCACGAGGCCCGAGGCGAGCACCGCTTCGTTGTCCATGTCGATCAGCTGGTACTTGAATGACGACGAACCGCTGTTGACGACGAGGACGACACTCATGCGGTGGTCCCTTCCTTCTCACTGGATGCTGGAGCCGAGGTGTCGGCATCCGCTTGGGCCTGAATCGCGGTGATCGCGATGGTGTTCACGATGTCGTCGACCAGCGCGCCCCGCGACAGGTCGTTGATGGGTTTGTTGAGCCCCTGCAGGACGGGCCCGATCGCGACAGCTCCGGCCGAGCGTTGGACCGCCTTGTAGGTGTTGTTCCCGGTGTTGAGGTCCGGGAAGACGAAGACTGTTGCGCGACCGGCGACCTGTGAACCGGGCATCTTCGCGGCGGCAACCGCCGCGTCAGCCGCTGCGTCGTATTGGATGGGGCCCTCGACGAGCAGTTCCGGCGCCCTGTCGCGGACCAAGGCGGTGGCTGCGCGCACCTTCTCGACATCCGCCCCCGACCCGGACTCCCCCGTCGAGTACGACAGCATCGCGACGCGGGGGTCGATCCCGAACTGCGCGGCTGTCGCTGCAGACGAGATCGCGATGTCGGCGAGTTGCTCAGAAGTGGGATCAGGGATCACGGCGCAATCGCCGTACACGAGCACGCGGTCGGCCAGAGCCATGAGGAAGACGCTCGACACCACCGAGACACCCGGCTTGGTCTTTATGATCTCGAACGCCGGACGGATCGTGTGCGCCGTCGTGTGCGCAGCGCCCGAGACCATGCCATCGGCCAGGCCCAGGTGAACCATCAGCGTCCCGAAGTAGGACACGTCGGTGACGGTGTCGGCTGCCTGATCGAGTGAGATCCCCTTGTGGGCCCGCAGGCGCGCGTACTCCTGCGCGAACTGTTCGACGTAGTGGGGGTCGAACGGGCTGATGATCTGCGCTGCTGTCAGGTCGACGCCGAGCTCTGCCGCTCGCGTGCGGATATCGCCCTCATCGCCGAGGATGACGAGGTCGGCGATGCCGCGCGCGAGGACTGTCGCGGCGGCCCGGATGACGCGATCGTCGTTTCCCTCGGGAAGCACGATCCGCCGCCGATCCGCGCGGGACCGCTCCACGAGCTGGTATTCGAACATGAGTGGGGTGACGACTGACGACCGCGCCAAGCCGAGCGATCTGCTCAGCATCGCGGTGTCGACGTACTGCTCGAACATCGACAGCGCGGTGTCGTACCGCCGCTGGGATGCCGCGGCGAAGCGTCCCCGCGTATTGATGACCTTGACGGCGGTCTCGAAGGTGCCCTCATCGGTTGCGATGATCGGCAGGTTCGAGGAGACGCCATCCATCAGCCTGTCGATCTGTTCGGGCAGGGGGAACGGGCCGTTGAGCAGGATGCCGGAAATCGACGGGAACGTGCCCGAGGAGTGCGCCAGCAGCGTCGCCAGCAGCACCTCGGTGCGGTCGGCTGGGATCATGACGATGGAACTCTCACTCAGCCGCGGCAGCACGTTGACCATCGACATCCCCGCGATCACGACACCGAGGACCTCGCGCGAGAGCAACTCCTCGTCGCCTTTGATCAGGGTTCCATCGATCGCCGCCATAACCTCGCGCATCGTGGGGGCCACCAGGAACGTGTCCTCGGGAATCGCCCACACCGGCACGACACCGTCGGATGCCACGTGCTCGGGCTCGCGAGCATGATCGATGACCTCACGCACGGATCCGACGACGTCTTCGATCCGCTCCGCATCGGCACGGTTGACGATCACCGCGAGGAGCCCCGCTCGTCCGTGGGCGAGCTCGGCCAGTGCTAGTGCGGTGATCTGGCCAATCTCCTCGGGGGTTCGCGCAGGTGACGACCCGAGCTTTTCCGCTTCGCCGGTTCGGCCGCTCATCACGAGCAAGACTGGGGCACCGAGATTTGCCGCGATGCGGGCGTTGTAGCCGAGCTCCGCGGGTGACCCGACGTCCGTGTAGTCGCTCCCCACGATCACGACGGCGTCACACTGCGCCTCAACGGCCTTGTAGCGCTCCACGATCTT
>NZ_DBHD01000088.1:19828-52055 GCF_002296025.1 Microbacterium sp. UBA837 | reverse complement strand
CAGGTGACAGAAGCCACCGGCGGAATGGTGCGGGTCCGCATCCTGGTCACCGCTGCGAACGCGGGAACGCTCTTCGACCTGCGCTGCCTGGTGCGCGAAGAGATGGTCGCCTGGGTGCGCCGCACGAATCCCGACGCCCTTCCGGTGCAGCGCGTCTTGGTCACGCAGCCTGCCGAGGAGACCGAAGCCGAGGGAACGAACACCGGCGCCGTGGAAGGTCTGTTCTCGGGGAGCGCGCAGGGAGAGGCCCGTGCCGCCCGGTACACCAACGCGATTCCGGTGCAGGATGACGGTCCCGACGAGGACTCGGAGGACGCCCGCAGCGGGTCGCCGAAGTAGGAGAAATCAGCAAGGTAGGACGATTCAGCCGCGAATCGGCCGACCTCGACGAAAAGTCCTACCTCGGTGCGGTCCTCAGCGCGGGCGTGCGCGGGCGAACGGATGCCGTCAGCGGCGTGAGCACAAACACGAAGCGCCCGTCCAGTGGACAGGCGCTTGGTGTGGCTGCCGCAACTTACTTCTTGTTGCGGCGCTGGTGGCGAGTCTTGCGAAGCAGCTTGCGGTGCTTCTTCTTCGCCATGCGCTTGCGGCGCTTCTTGATGACAGAACCCACGGAAAACCTCACAATGTCGGGGTCTGGGCGTCGAACGCGGCGTGCGTTCTCGCCCGGGAACGGGCATGAATGGAAAAATGCCTCGGATCAGTCTAGCCGACGTCGGCGATGGGCCGCTGAAGGGCGGCTGTCACCGCGGACTCCGGCACGCGATAGCTGCGTCCGAACCGAACAGCCGGCAGCTCGCCACTGTGCACCAGCCGGTAGACGGTCATCTTCGATACCCGCATCAGGTCGGCGACTTCCGCGACCGTCAGGAAGCGCACGTCTGGCAGCTCTGCCATGGCCTCCCCTTCCAATGCCCAGCCCGCCGGCATCACAAACCGGCGGTAGCGAACACTCTAGAGCCTGCGCGAGACGCGTGTAAACCGGTGTGACCCGTGTGACGTGAGTGGTTACCGGCCAGGAAGCTTCCGCCAGGCGTTGGTGACGGCGTACCGGGCGGATGCCGCGGCGCGGCCCACCGCCTCGGCCGCGTGCGCCGCCGACTCCGACAGCGCCGCCGGCAGCTCGATCTCGAGGTCATCTTCGGTCGTCAGGAACGGCACCAGCCAATCGTCGACTTCGTCGAGGGGTTCGGGTGACAGGCTGTAGTAGCGGTGCTGCCCTTCCTCCCGAACCGACACGAGGTGGGCATCCCGCAGCACCTTGAGGTGCTTGGAGACCGTGGGTTGGCTGACCCCGAGCTCGCTCACGATCTGGGACACACTCGTGCCCGAGTCGGACTCGGACTCGCGGTCGAGCAACAGCCGCAGGATGTCGCGCCGAGTACCGTCTGCGATCACGTCGAAGATGTCCGCCATGTGTTCAGGGTAGTCGCGTGCGCGCCCGGCAGTAGCATGAGGGAGCGATCCGGCCGACAGGGCCGCCGGGATAGCCACCGAGCGAGACACCAGGGAGGGTGGGGATGTCCGAAGGCGTACGTGCGACGCCGCATCCCCTGCGCACCCTCGGGCACCGCCTGTTCGAGCTGTTTCGCACCGTCGCACAGAACTCGCCGTCGCGGTTCGCGATCTTCGTGTTCGTGGGCCTGATCCTCATCTTCACGGGGCTCTTCTCGCTGCCGATCGCCTCGGCGACAGGTGAGGTCACAGCGTTCGCTGACGCCCTGTTCACAGCGGTCTCCACGATCTGCGTGACCGGGCTTTCCACAGTGAACATGGCCACACAGTGGTCTCCGTTCGGACACGTGGTGATCTTCATCGGCGTTCAGATCGGCGCGATGGGAGTCCTCACCCTGGCCTCGATCCTCGGGCTCGTGATCTCGCGGCGGCTCGGACTGCGCGCGAAACTGCTCGCCGCCGGTGACACGAACCCACTCCGCAGCCACGGCGGACCGGTCAACGAGAGCCAAACGGTGCGGCTGGGCGAGATCGGATCGCTGCTGCGGGTTGTCGCGCTGTCGACCCTGGTCATCGAACTCGTCGTCGCCATCCTGCTCTATCCCGGGATGCTTGCATCGGGCATCGAATGGAACGTTGCGCTCTGGGAGGCTCCGTTCTACGCGGCCATGGCGTTCACGAACACCGGCTTCACCCCCAACGTCGAGGGTGTCGGCGCATTCGCCGACAACTACTGGGTCCTCACCGTCCTGATGGGTGGGGTCTTCCTCGGATCGATCGGGTTTCCGGTCATCTTCGCGCTGCGCCGCGAGCTCTGGCACATCCGCCGGTGGCCCCTGCACACCAAGCTCACGCTGATCACGACGACGACGCTCTTCTTTCTGGGCGGATTCGTGTTCCTCGGCCTGGAGTTCAACAACCCGGCGACGCTCGGAAGCCTGGATGCCGCTGATACGACGATGCAGTCGTTCTTCCTCTCGGCCATGACCCGTTCAGGCGGGTTCGCGGTTCTCGACATGTCGGAGCTGAACGGCTCGAGCCAGATCGTGGCGATGATGCTGATGTTCGTCGGCGGCGGCTCCGCCTCCACGGCAGGCGGGATCAAGGTGACCACGCTGGCGGTCATTGCGCTGGCCGTATGGTCGGAAGCCAAGGGCCGCAGTTCGACCCAGGTGTTCCGCCGCCGCATCCCGAGCGACGTGCTGCGGGTCGCGCTGTCGGTTCTCGCGTGGGGATCGACGATCGTCGCCCTCTCGACGGTGATCATCCTGCAGATCACGAAGGCTGACGTCGCCTCCGTGCTCTTCGACGTCATCTCGGGCTTTGCAACGGTCGGCCTGTCGACCGGACTCACCGAACAGCTGCCCGACTCCGCGAAATACGTGTTGGCCGTGACGATCGTCATGGGGCGCGTTGGTACAGTGACACTCGCCGCGGCCGTGGCCGCGACATCCCGTTCGCAGCTGTATTCGCTGCCCGTGGAAAGGCCCATCGTTGGTTGAGCGCATCCGAAGCGACTCCCCCGTCCTCGTCATCGGGCTCGGACGGTTCGGCGCCGCCTGCGCCGGCGAGCTCGACCGTCTCGAGCGCGAGGTCCTCGCGATCGACGAGAGCCTCGAGCTCGTCCAGAAGTGGTCGGAGCGGGTCACACACACCGTGCAGGCAGATGCGCGCAACATCGACGCACTCAAGCAGATCGGCGCCCAGGAGTTTCAGGTGGCGGTCGTCGCCGTGGGTTCCTCGATCGAGGCGTCAGTGCTCATCACCGCTAACCTCGTCGACCTGAAGGTGCCGCAGATCTGGGCGAAAGCGGTATCCCAGTCGCACGGCAAGATCCTCGCTCGTGTGGGAGCGAACCACGTCATCTATCCCGAGCGGGAGGCCGGCGAGCGCGTCGCCCACCTCGTGAGCGGACGGATGCTGGACTTCATCCGTTTCGACGACGATTTCGTGCTCGCCAAGATGTACCCGCCGAAGTTCATCCGCGGCGTAGGTCTCAACGAGTCGGGAGTGCGCTCGAAGTACAACGTCACGGTGGTCGGCGTGAAGAGCCCCGGCAAGCCCTTCCGTTACGCGGAGGCGAACACGGTGGTGACCAACCACGACCTCATCATCGTGTCGGGCACGAACAGCGACATCGAGCGCTTCGCCGCCCTCGACCGCTAGACCTGCGCATCCGCACCAGAACACTGCGCGCCCGAGGACTTAGCGCAGCTGGGCGAAGGCCTCGACCCGGTCGGTCGGTCCGACGATCAGGATGCTGTCTCCGTGAGCGAGCACCGTCTCGTTGTCGGCGTTGAGCCACGTTTCCCCGGCGTGCTTGAAGGCGGTCACGGTTACGCCGTGCTTGCGACGAAGAACTGTCTGGCCGAGCGGGATGCCCACGATCAGATCGGGCGTCGTGATCTTGGCGAGTGAATAGCCCGGCTCGATTTCGAGGTAGTCCTTGGCGGCTCCGCGAACGAGGTGGGCCACGCGCCTGCCCATGTCCTTTTCGGGATAGATGACCCGGTGCACGCCGAGTTGCTCCAGGATGCGGCCGTGCTGGTCGTCAACGGCCTTGGCCCAGATCACCGGGACCTTGAGCTGGATGAGTAGGGATGCCGTGAGGATGGATGCCTTGAGGTCCTGACCGATCGCGATCACAACGCGATCGAACTCGTCGACGGCAAGCTGGCGCAGCACCTCCTCTTTGGTCGAGTCAGCACGCACGACCTGGGTGAGCTCACCGTTGTGGGATTGGACGAGATCCTCATCCGTGTCGATGCCGAGTACCTCGGTTCCGGCCGCCATCAGTTCCTTCGCGAGCGAGCTGCCGAAACGACCGAGGCCGATGACCGCCACCGAGTCTGCCTCGGCGATGCGGCGGGACGAATCGGCGAACAGAGCGAACCTAGCCAATTGCAGGCCTTTCCTTGGGGAGTTCGTACAGGATGCGCCGCTCGCGCAGCGCGAGCGCCGATCCGAGGGTGAGCGGGCCGAGGCGACCGAGGAACATGAGGATGATGAGGACGATATCGCCGCCGGGCGGGAGGTCGGCGGTGATCCCGGTACTGAGCCCCACCGTGGCGAAAGCGGAGATCGATTCGAAGAGGACCTCATCGAGGCCGTCGCCCGTCATGATCATGAGGGTGATGGTGCCGGTCATGACAGCACCGAGCGCGACGAGCACCACCGTGATCGCCTGCCGGTGCACGGCGCGCGAGAGGCGCTTGCCGAAGATGTTGACTGCCGCCTCGCCGCGCAGCTCGGTCCACATGATGAAGAACAACACCGCGAAGGTCGTCACCTTGATGCCACCCGCGGTGCCGGCAGGCCCGCCTCCGATGAACATCAAGACGTCCATCCCGAGCCAGGTCTCATCGTGCATCTGGCCGATGTCCACGGAGTTGAATCCGGCGGTGCGGGTTTGAACGGCGTGGAAGAACCCCATGAGGATGCGATCGGCCGGCGGGTAGGTGCCGAAGGTTCGGTCGTTGGACCATTCCAGCGCGGTGATGTAGACGGTCCCCGCCACGAGAAGGACGACGGTGCCCCACAGCATGATCCGCGTGTTCATGCTCCAGTGCAGGGGCTTTCGGAATTCCTTGCGCAGCTGCAGCAGAACGGGGAAGCCGAGACCCCCCAGGATCACGGCGCCGCAGATCGGCAGCACGATGAAAGGGTCAGCGGCGAACGGGATCAGATTGTCACTGTAGAGGGCGAATCCGGCGTTGTTGAACGATGAGACCGAGTGGAAAAGGGCGTGCCAGGCTGCCTCCCCGATTCCGTAGTCGTACTCGAACAGAAACCGCGGGAACAGGAACGCGAACACAACGGCTTCGATCGTCAGGGACATGAGCACGATCCCGCGGACCAGCCCCTTCACGTCCCGGGTCGAGAGGGCTCGCGCTTCGACCGCCGCCGTCATCCGCGCGCGCATGCTGAATCTCCGCGCGATGAGCAGTCCGACGAGCGAGGCGAAGATCATGATCCCGAGGCCACCCAGCTGGATGAGCAGCATGATCACGGCGAGGCCGAAGCCGCTCCAATGTGTGGCGGTGTCGAGGACGGTGAGTCCGGTCACACACACCGCTGAGGTGGCGGTGAACAGGGCGTCGACGATGCCCGTGGACCGGCCGTCAGCCGCCGAGAACGGCAGAAGCAGCAGAGCCGTGCCGGCAAGGATCGCACCGGCAAAGCCGAACACGATCGCTTGGGCCGGATGGGGTCGCCGCCAGCCTCGTCGCGTCGACGACGTCAACGCCGCGCGGGAAGTCACGAACGAGAAGCATACGCCGGTGCCACACCCGCCGCGCGGGATTGCCCCGGTACACCCGTTCTTGTCGGGACCGCCGTGTCAGGAAGCTCCGGCGGCGAGTTCCCGCGAGCGCACGAGCGCGGCATCCGTCGCCCGTCCGAAGAGCGCACCCAGGTCGGCATCCTGGAGCACGGCGATCGCCCGCTCTGTCGTGCCCTTCGGGCTGGTCACCTGGCGCCGCAACTCCCTCGGGTCCTCGCCGGATGCCTCCAGCAGCGCGCACGCGCCGATGAAGGTCTGTTCAACGAGCAGCCGCGCCTGGTCGGAAGAGAAGCCCTTGCTCTCGGCTGCACGGGCGAGTTCCTCGATGAGGAGGTACACGTACGCCGGCCCCGACCCTGAGATGGTGCCCAGCGCATCGATCTGCTCCTCGTCGAGGTCTACGACGACGCCGACGGTTTCGAACAGGGCACGCACTGTCGCGCGGTCCGCGTCGCTCGCGCGCGAGCCGACTGCGAGTCCCGTGACGGCCTGACCCACCAGTGCCGGCGTGTTCGGCATGGATCGCAGCACAGCAACCCCTTCGGGAAGAAGCGCCTCGTAGGTCGCTGTCGTCACCCCTGCCGCCAGACTCACGACGATCGCCCCGGGGCGCAGCGAGGGAGCGATCTCGCGGAGCAGGTCGGGGACCATCGCGGGCTTGACGCCGATGAGGATCACGTCGGCTTCGGCGGCCGACAGGCGGTTGCGCTCCGGGTACTCATCAAGCGCGTAGCTGCGGATACCCGGGATGTCGGAGAGGAGGGCGGCTTTCTGCCCCGAGCGGTTGGTCGCGATGACGCCTGCTGTGCCGGATGCGGCGACGCCGCGCGCGACCGCACCCCCCATCGAACCAGCTCCGAGGACGGCGACGACGAGAGAAGGTGTAGAGGAGGCCATGGCGTCATCCTAGGCGCGCACGTTCTGCCAATTTTCACGCTCGGCGTATCCCTCCCCGTGGTGAGAGCGAGCTATCGTCGGAGGAGTCGGCGCAACGTCCGCGTCCCACCGGCCTGGGTCACTCCCGAACCAGAGTCACTCGAGAACCAAGGATCCGATATGACCCTTTTCGACGGCATCGTCTCCCGCACGATCGAGACTCCCCGACTCGCCGTGAACATCCTGGAACGCAGCGGGGACGACCCCGCGACACCCACCGATCGAACCGTCGTGTTCGTGCACGGCAATGTGTCTTCGGCCCTGTTCTGGCAGGAGATCATGCAGGATCTGCCGTCTGACCTCCGCGTCATCGCCATCGATCTGCGCGGCTTCGGGGGCACCGAGAACCTGCCGGTGGATGCCACCCGCGGCGTCCGCGATTTCAGCGACGACGTCTTCGCGACGATGGAGGCTCTGGGTCTTCCGACCGCACACTTCGTGGGCTGGTCGATGGGCGGCGGGGTCGTGATGCAATACGCGCTAGACCACCCTGTCCTCAGTCTCACGCTGCAGGCCCCGGTCTCGCCCTACGGCTTCGGCGGCACCCGCCGCGATGGCAGCCGCCTGACCGACGACGACGCCGGCACCGGCGGCGGAGGGGGCAACCCGGACTTCGTCGAGCGGCTCAACGCGGGCGACACGAGCGACGAGGCACAGACCTCGCCCCGCAGCGTCTTCCGCTCGGGCTACGTCGCCCCCGGGTACAGCAGCGAGAACGAGGATGTCTGGGTTGCCTCGATGCTCACGACATCCACGGCATCCGGCAACTACCCCGGCGACGGCGTGCCGAGCGAGAACTGGCCCGGCTTCGCCGCTGGAACCGTGGGCGTTCTCAACACGATGGCACCGAAGTACTTCAACACCGCGTCGATCGTGGAGCTCGAACCCAAACCGCCGATCCTCTGGGTGCACGGCACCGCTGACGCCATCGTGTCGGATGCCTCGTTCTACGACCTCAACCACCTCGGCGCTCTCGGCATCATCCCGGGATGGCCCGGGGAGGATGTCGCCCCCGCCCAACAGATGGTCTCGCAGACCCGGGACGTGCTCGAGGCTTACGCCGCAGCCGGCGGCCACGTCGAAGAGCTGAGCCTGGAGGGCGTGGGCCACTCGCCCCACCTGGAGCGTCCGGTGGAGTTCCGCCATGCACTGCTGCAGGTCATCGGCTACATCGGGCAGCCCCCGACCTCGCTCCCTGCAACCGAGACGATCATCCTGCGCTCGGCCGACTGAGCCGCGCTAACCCGACACCGAGCGGGCCTAGACTCCCGCTCATGAGTGCATCGGGCGGCAATCGCGCCATCATTGCGGCGTTCCTCGCGAACATGGGGATCGCCCTGTCGAAGTTCGCGGCGTGGTTCTTCTCGGGATCGGCCTCGATGCTCGCCGAAGCGATCCACTCGGTAGCCGATTCGGGCAACCAACTCTTGCTCCTGCTCGGGGGTCGCCAGTCCCGACGAGCAGCCGACGCCGAGCATCCGTTCGGCTACGGCCGCGAGCGCTACGTGTACGCCTTCGTCGTCTCGATCATCCTGTTCTCGGTCGGTGGACTCTTCTCGATCTACGAAGGCGTCGACAAGCTCACGCATCCCCACGAACTCGAGAACGTCTGGCTGCCCGTTCTCGTTCTGTTCATCGCAATCGGCCTCGAGTCGTACTCGCTGCGCACGGCGATTCACGAGAGCAACCTCGTGCGCACCAAGGGGCAGTCCTGGGTCTCGTTCGTTCGCCATGCGAAGGCTCCGGAGCTGCCGGTCGTGCTGCTCGAGGACGTGGCGGCATTGACCGGCCTCGTCTTCGCCCTCTTCGGAGTCGGGATGTCATGGCTGACCGGCAATCCGGTCTACGACGCCATCGGCACGCTCATGATCGGCACGCTCCTGATCCTGGTCGCTGTCACGCTCGGCATCGAGACGAAGAGCCTGCTCGTCGGCGAAGGCGCCACGCGCGCGGATCGAGACCGCATCGTCACCGCGATCGAGGGCGGCGACGAGATCGAACGGCTCATCCACCTGAAAACCCTCTACCTCGGCCCCGATGAACTCATGGTCGCGGGCAAGCTCGGGTTCGCCTCCGACAAGACGCTCGGCGAGGTAACTGCCGACATCGACGCTATTGAGGCTCGGATCCGCGACGTCGTCCCGATCGCTCGGGTGATCTACCTCGAGCCCGACATCTACCATGCCCCGACCGAAACCGACACGGATGCCGGGACGGCAGGGGTGTCCGCATCCGACGCGAACGACGCCCGCCGTTGAGAAAGGACACCATGGAGTACTGCGTCTTCACCGAACCACAACAGGGCTTCTCGTATGCGCAGCAGCTGGCGAGCGCCCAGGCCACAGAGCGGCTCGGATTCGCCGGGTGGTTCCGCTCCGACCACTACCTCGCGATGGG
Source organism: Microbacterium sp. UBA837 (assembly GCF_002296025.1). Lineage (NCBI taxonomy): Bacteria > Bacillati > Actinomycetota > Actinomycetes > Micrococcales > Microbacteriaceae > Microbacterium > Microbacterium sp. UBA837. The sequence goes on along the minus strand of NZ_DBHD01000088.1, from coordinate 42,985 downwards.
CGCCGGCGACCCGCTTCCCGGCCCGACGGATGCCTGGACTACCCTTGCTGGGCTCGCTCGGGAGACCGAGAGGGTACGCCTGGGCACGCTCGTCTCGCCGGTGACCTTCCGTCACCCCGGCATCCTCGCCATTCAGGTCGCACAGGTCGACGAGATGTCGGGAGGCCGCGCCGAGCTCGGACTCGGAGCCGGATGGTTCGAGCGCGAGCACGAGGCCTACGGCATCCCGTTCCCACCGAGGCGCTTCGACCTGTTCGAAGAGCAACTCGAGGTGATGACCGGCCTGTGGGCAACAGCCGAGGGGCAGACGTTCGACCACCAGGGCACCGCCTACCGTCTGACCCAGTCGCCGGCACTTCCCAAGCCCGTGCAACCGCAGGTGCCCGTGATCATCGGCGGTGGCGGGCAACGGCGCACCCCCGCCCTGGCCGCACGGTTCGCCACCGAGTTCAACATCGGTTTCCAACCCGAGGATAAGGTTGCCGACGCGTTCGAACGCGTGCGTCAGGCGTGCGTCGACGCCGGGCGGCAGCCGGATTCACTCAAGCTCTCGGTGGCACTTCCCACCGTGGTCGGCCGCGACGACGCCACTCTCGACCGACGTCTGGCCGCGATCGGCCGGGAGAGGGACGGCAACGAGGGCGCGGCGATGTTCTTCGGCGGTGCGGAAGAGATCATCCCGAAAGTCGAGCGCCTTGCCGCACTGGGGGCAAGCCGCATCTACTTCCAGCAGGTCGATCTGACCGACCTCGACCAGCTCGACGAGCTCGGAACCGAGATCCTCCCTCACCTGCCCCGCTAGCCTCGCCCGCGCCCACCGTCGCGAACTGCTCAAAGAACGGTCTGCTTCGGGCGAGCCCGACCAAAATTGAGGAGTTAGCGACGCCGAAGCCGGGTCAGGAGTCGCGGCGAACGGCGAAGAAGTCGCGCAGCACGGATGCCGCCGCATCAGCCTCGACCCCCGCGACCACTTCAGCGCGCACCGGCAGCCGGCGATCCCGCACGACGTCGTAGAGCGAGCCGGCAGCTCCCGCCTTGTCGTCCCATGCGCCGAAGACCAGCCGGGAGACATGCGCCTGGAGCAGGGCTCCAGCACACATGAGACACGGCTCGAGCGTCACCACGAGGGTGTATCCCTCGAGGTTCCAGGACCCGCGTGCCCGGGCTGCAGCGCGCAACGCGACGACCTCGGCATGAGCTGTCGGATCGGTCGTCGCCTCGCGGCGATTTCGACCCTCCCCGATGATCGCCCCGGTCTCGTCGATGACCACCGCACCGACCGGAACCTCGCCCGTGTGCCCGGCCTCCCGGGCCAGCTCGAGCGCGCGGCCCATCGCGGAGCGGTCGGTGTCAGCGTGGGTCACGCCACGAGCCTAGGACTACTCTGAGGCGTATGCGCTTGCACGTCGCCGATCACCCGCTCATCACGCACAAGCTCACCGTCCTCCGGGACGAGCGCACACCCTCCCCGGTCTTCCGGCAATTGACCGAAGAGCTTGTGACTCTGCTGGCCTACGAAGCGACCCGCAACGTCCGGGTGTCCGAGATCAGCATCCGAACCCCCGTGACCGAGACGACCGGTGTGAAGATCAGCGAGCCGCGCCCGATCGTCGTTCCGATCCTGCGCGCGGGCCTGGGGATGCTCGACGGGATGGTGAAGCTCCTCCCCACCGCTGAAGTCGGGTTCCTCGGCATGGTGCGCAACGAAGAGACCCTGGAGCCCACGACATACGCCGAGCGCCTGCCGGCTGATCTGAGCGACCGGCAGTGCTTCGTGCTGGACCCGATGCTCGCGACCGGCGGCTCCCTGGGGATGGCTATCGATTTCCTCTTCGACCGCGGCGCCCAGGACGTCACCGCGATCTGCCTGCTCGGAGCCCCTGAAGGGGTGGCAGCGATCGAGAAGCAGGTCGACGGTCGAGATGTGACGCTTGTGCTCGGCGCCGTGGACGAGCGTCTCAACGAGCGCGGTTACATCGTGCCGGGCCTCGGCGACGCCGGCGACCGCCTCTACGGCACGGTCTGATAGCCCCGGACAGTACCGTGGTGGGCGGGGCGATGCGCCCCTAAAGCCACTTGCGCGCGCGGAAGATCGCGTACAGACCGCCCGCAAAGGCGAGCATCATCCCGATCGCCATGGGGTAACCCCACGGCCAGTGAAGCTCGGGCATGTCGTCGAAGTTCATCCCGTAGATGCCGGCGATAAGACTCGGCGCGAAGATGATCGCCGCCCATCCCGAGATCTTCTTGACCTGCTCGTCCTGACGCATCGATACTTCGGTGTGGTGACGGGCGACGAGCGCCGAGTGAACCGTCAGTGCCTTGTCGAGCAGCGCTTGCGACGCCTGCACCCGCTCGCTCACCCGGGTGACATTGTCGAGGACGTCCCGCATATGGCGTCGCAGTTCCAGATCGACGTCGAACTTCTCGTAGCCCCGCCGCAGGCGCTCGATCATTCCGATCAGCGGGTGGACCGCTCGGCCGAACGCGGCGGCCTCACCGTATAGCTCGTAGATGCGCCGGGAGAGAAACTCGTCGTTGGCGTCTCCGAAGAGCTGGTCTTCGATCTCATCGATGTCGTTCTCGATTCCCGCGATGACCGGCTCATAGTCATCGACGACCCGGTCGAGGACCGCGTAGAGAACCGCCTCTGACCCAAGCCGTAGCAGCTCGGGTGTGCTCTCGAGGCGCTGCCGCACTGCGGCAAGGTCGGGAGACTCGGCGAGGCGGATGCTGATCACGAAGCCGTGTCCCACGAAGAGGTGAACCTCGCCGAACTCCACCCGTTCTCGAGCGTCGTCGTAGCGGGCGGGCCGCAGCACGACGAACAGCGTGCGGTCGTATCGTTCCACTTTCGCCCGCTGGTGCCCTGTCGAGCCGTCCTCCACCGCGAGCGGGTGGAGGTCGAACTCTCGCGACACCGAGTCCCACTCTTCGGGCGTGGGGCGGTACAGCCCGATCCAGGCGAAGCCATGGAGCTCTTGCCTCAGCCGGTATGCCTCCTCCAGCGATGTCGGGCTCTCGACCCGAACCCCGTCGACATAGATGGCGTTGTCGATGACCGGCATGATGTACTCCCGAGATCCGAGGCGCGAGCGAGCCTCGGCCGGATACTAGCCGACGGGGGTATCCCCGCCGGGAACCACCGCACTCATCGCACGGACCGCCGAACCGGCATCCGTCGTTCTGCCCGGCTCGGCGGGTACGGCGCCGACCAAGCGCGCGAATCCGCTGAGGCGGGCCACTCCGTCGGGCGTGCGCGGAAGGTCATCGAGCAGCCCCGGCGAGTAGACGATGTAGGCGGTGTGCATCGCCCGCGAGATGGCGACGTTCAGGCGGTTGCGCAGCAGCAGGAACTCCAGCCCTCGAGGCGCGTCTCGACCCGAGGATGCCGCGAGCGACACGATCGCGACAGCCGCCTCCTGGCCCTGAAAGCGGTCGACCGTCCCGACCGGAACCTCGGGAAAGCGTGCGGCCGAGAGCGCTGACTCCACGAGAACCTGCTGCGCGTTGTAGGGCGTCACGACGATGATGTCGGAAGCCTGCAGCGGCCGGGTTGTCGCGCTGGTTGCCGAGCCGTCGCTGTCGTCAACAACGACATCCGTCCACGAGCGCCCGACGATATCGCGCACGAGCGCGACGACGGCATCTGCCTCTTCAGGCGACTGGGTAGCCCGGCCGTGATGAGGGACCGGGAGAGGAATGACGCCGGCTGTCACACCCTCGAGGCGCCGGAGCGCGGTACTGGGGTGAGCGCGCAGCGCGCCACGGTACGACAGGTCAGAGACGGGGGCCGTGACCGCCGGATGCATCCGCCGCGACGCCGCGAGGAAGCGCCCGAAGTTCGGCGGGATGACGTCTTCGCCGTCCATGATCCACCCGAGAGCCGACGTGTCGACCGGCTCCGGATGCGTCCCCTGACTCACCTGCGGAAGCTGCTGGGGGTCGCCGATGAGCAGCAGCCGGGGCGCTGCGAGCGCGACAGCGATCGTCGAGGCGAGCGAAAACTGACCGGCCTCGTCGATCACGAGCAGGTCGAGGCTCCCCCGCGGCACCCGCCCTTCGTGGCTGAAGTCCCACGCCGTCCCGCCGACGACGAATCCCGTTGCAGCGTTCTCGGCCGCGAACGCCGCAACGCCGTTCTTGGGGATCACTGTGAACGGCACCTCGGCGTCAGCATCCTTCGGCGCCTTGCCGACGCGGGAAGCGGGCACCCCCGCCGCAATGACACGACCGAGCATGTGCTCGACCACCGCGTGCGATTGGGCGACGACTCCCACGCGGAACCCGTGATCGGTGACGAGCCGCTGAATCACGTGCGAACCGACGTAGGTCTTTCCGGTACCCGGCGGACCCTGCACCGACAGCGCACTGTGGTCGAGCCGCAGCACGGCCTCGACGAGCGCCTCGACGTCGTCCGAGTTCTCAGCGGTTGCAACCGGTTCGCTCCCAAGCAACCGAGCGGGGCGCCGCCGCAGAATGTCGGATGCCGGGTCCTTCGGGAGATCCGGATGGGCCTCGATGACCCCAGCCGCCCACGCGTCGATGGCGGTCTGCTGGCTTGCGGCGCGTGGCGGAGCGGCGGGCGTCAACGCGATCGGCAGCTCCTGCCATGTGAAGCCTTCGACCGCTCGCTCTTCGATGACCACGCCGTCCTCGAGCTCTTCGATCACGGTGACCCGATGATCGGCGTGGATCCATCGCGGGGAAGCGTCGAACGGGAAGGGCGCGGGCAGTTCGTAGATCGCGAAGGGATCCGCGCCGGGGCGCAGTCGCGTGCCGGGAGCGAGCTCACCCCGCACCTCGACGACGCGTCGATCGGCTCGGGAACCCTCGGGCCTGTGCCAGTCCTCACGGATGCGCGAACGCGCCGGGTCCACGGCGACGACGTCTCGCGTGTCTTCCCAGAGAGACATCGGCTCACGAAGCCGCAGATAGTGAGTGGCCCAGAACGACTTCGCCTCACGCGGGTAATAGTCGATCGCGGCGGCGGCCAGGCGCAGCGCCTGCGCGTCGGCAGCATCGGGCGTCTCGCCGGCAAGGCGCAGCAGAGTCGTCGCCTGCGGCGAGGGTTCATAGCCGGTTTCGCTCGGTTCCGGATTCGCTGCCGGGCGCCGACCCGTCTCGCGGGCGCGGTCCACGAGCCAGTCACGCAGGCGCCGGGTCGAGACGCAGTCGTAGCGGTTGTAGTCGGCGATGTCATCGAGGATGAGCTGTGCGGCATCCGCGTCACCGTCTTCGGCGAGCGCCCGCGCCTCGACGTAACGCACGATCGAGTCATCGCCGCGCTGCACGTCACTCGTGCGGACCTCGTCGCCCATGTAGAGCGGCTCGAGCTTCTTGATCGAATAGGACCGCGACCCTACCCGCAGGGCGCGCCTGACCACGGGGTAAAGGTCAACGAAGACGCCGTCGCGCAGCAGGCGGTCGACCTCCGCCTCACGCACGCCGTACCGCGCGGCCATTTGCAACAGGTGGGTGGGTTCATAGGGCGCGTAGTGGTAGATGTGCATCCCAGGGTGGGCCCGCCGGCGTACCGCGACCATGTCGAGAAAGGTCTCGAGGGCAGCGCGCTCGTCGGCAAAGGAGTGGGCCCACAGCGCGTTGTACTGTTCGCGGTCATCGACCCAGCCGAATAGATAATCCAAGCCCCACGAGATCGTCTGTTCGCGCCCGCTCGCGTCGCCAGCGACCGATTCGGTGTAGAGCGGGTCGCCCTCGAAGTCGAAGAACAGGTCACCGTGGTCGGGCCTCGGCAGAGCGGCCAGGGCAGCCGGTGCGACGACCTCGAACGGCGGTGGCTGTGGCGCGGCAGGGGCACCGGGTACGGCATCCACCGCGGCCGACGAGTCGAAGGCGCCCACCCCGGCGGCCGTTCGCAGCTGCAATCTCGCCTGGGTCTGCAGCATCGCGAAGGTATCGGGGTTCATCCCCGCCGGTGTCGCGCTCGCGCCGACCAGATCATCGATTGTGCGGATGCCGGCTGCCTGCATCCGCTCGCGCTGGACGGGACGGATGCCTGCTACCAGCAGCAGATCCCGGGTCGCGACGACCTCGATCTCGCACGTCGGGCACCTGCCGCACGCGAGGACCCCAAGCTCGCCGCGCGGGTCATCCCACGCGATCGGCACGGATGCCGAGAGCCGGTCTTCCAGAAGCGCACGCAGCCGCTGGCGGCGCAGCGAATAGACCGGAAGGAGGTCGTCGACGCGGTGAGTGCTGGTCGATCCGTCGCCGAGCAGCAGCTGGACCTCGTCCGCCCGGGGCACTCCGAGCTGGTCGAGGCGATCGACGTATGCCGCCAGCTGCATGAGGGCGGTAACGCGCGCGTGACGGGCGAGCTTCGTGTCCTGAACGATCCAGCGCCCGTCCGAATCCCGCAGAAGGAAGTCCGCGAAGCCCACGAACTCGTCGTCGGCGAAGCTGGCCTGATAGATCACGACCGCGTCATCCGACAGCAGTGCTTCGTTGGTGAGCGCGACGGCACGGGCAAGGGCTTCGGCATCCGAGGAGGCGGTCTCGGGAATCTCGACGACCGCGCCGCCGAAGCGTTCGCGGTAAGCCTCGAGAGTTCGGCGTTCGTGCACGCCACCCAAGCGTCCGGCACGTTCCAGGGTGAGATCTACCGGATCCTCGACCGGGTCGATACGACCGAGCTTCGCGTCGATGGCGCGCACCCAGGCGAACTCGCACTCGGCGGCGGCCTTGAGGTCGCTCGCACTCCAGACGAACCGACGCTCGCTCTCGATGTATCGCATGATGCCTTTCCGCTCCCGACGATAGCCGGGGCATCCGACACGACCCAGCCGGGATGCGCGGTTGTCGCCGATACCTCGACGAGACCGCGTGCGCACACGCGAAGTGCGAGACTGGAGGCGTGAGCATGAGCCTGCCGTTCGAAAGCGCCTACCGTCACGGGTTCGCGCGCGTCGCGGCGTGCACGATCCCCGTCGCGGTAGCCGACCCCGCCACGAACGCCGAAGCGGTCCTCGCGGCAGCGCGCGAATGCGATGCGGATGCCGTCGCTATCGCCGTGTTCCCCGAGCTCTGCCTGTCGGGCTACGCCATCGATGACCTCGTCATGCAGGACGCGCTTTTGGACGGTGTGGCCAGCGCGATCGAGCGGATCGTGGCAGCATCCGTCGACCTCTTCCCCGTGCTCGTGGTCGGCGCCCCGCTGCACCACCGCAACCGGCTCTACAACTGCGCGGTCGTCATCCACCGTGGTGAGGTGCTCGGCGTCGTGCCGAAGGCGTACCTGCCCACCTACCGCGAATTCTACGAGCGGCGCTGGTATGCACCGGGCGAGGCGTGGTCGGGCGAGGCGATCCGGATCGGCGCGCTCGAGACCGTCATCGGCACGAACCTGCTCTTCGAGGCGCGCGATGTCGAGGGCCTCACCCTGCACGTCGAGGTGTGCGAGGACATGTGGGTGCCCGTCCCGCCGTCGTCCCGAGCAGCGCTGGCCGGCGCGAGCGTGATCGCGAACCTCTCGGGAAGTCCGATCACCATTGCGCGCGCCGACGATCGCCGCATCCTCGTGCAATCCCAGTCGCTGCGGTGCCTGAGCGCATACGTCTACGCGGCAGCGGGCCTCGGCGAATCGACCAACGATGTGTCGTGGGACGGCCAGACGATGATCTACGAGGCCGGCACCCTGCTGGCCGAGACCGAACGGTTCCCCGACGGCCCCCGCCGCAGCATCGCCGATGTCGATCTCGATCGGCTGCGGCAAGACCGGATCCGTCAGGGGACGTTCGACGACAACCGCGGCGCGCTCGGAGGAGAGGACTTCCTCACTATCGAGTTCGTCCTGGATCCGCCGGCCACGGATGTCGGTCTTCGCCGGCACCTCGATCGGTTCCCGTTCGTGCCCGACGACCCCGCCCGCCTCGCCCAGGACTGCTACGAGGCTTTCAACATCCAGGTCGAGGGCCTCGTGCAGCGGATGCGGGCGATCGGCGACCCGAAACCCGTCATCGGCGTCAGCGGCGGGCTGGACTCGACGCACGCCCTGCTGGTCGTCGCACGGGCAATGGACAGGATGGGGCGGCCGCGCTCCGACATCCTGGCGTACACCCTCCCCGGCTTCGCGACCAGCGACCACACGAAGTCGAACGCGGTAGCCCTGGCGACAGCGATCGGCGCCTCGATCGAGACGATCGACATCCGCGCCACGGCATCCGAGATCCTCCGTAGCATCGGACACGCGTTCAGCCAGGGCCAGCCGATCTACGACGTGACGTTCGAGAACGTGCAGGCGGGGGTGCGCACCGATCTGCTGTTCCGTCTCGCGAACCAGAACGGCGGCATCGTCATCGGAACCTCCGACATGTCGGAGCTCGCGCTCGGCTGGGCGACCTACGGCGTCGGCGACCACATGAGCCACTACGCCGTGAACACCGGGGTTCCCAAGACCCTCATTCAGCACCTCATCCGGTGGGTCATCGCGCACGGCGAGGATCAGGGAGCCGCTGCCCTCACATCCGAAGCGAACACCGTGCTGCAGTCGGTGCTCGACACCGAGATCAGCCCCGAGCTGGTTCCCGCCGACGAGGACGGCAAGATCCAATCGACGCAGGATCGCATCGGACCCTACGCGCTGCACGACTTCACCCTCTTCCACGTGCTGCGCTACGGCATCCGTCCCTCGAAGATCGCCTTCCTCGCCGAGCGGGCGTGGCGAGATGCTGACGCCGGCGCGTGGCCCCCCGGATTCCCCCTCGATGAGCGCTACGCGTACGACCGCGAGACCGTCGTGCGCTGGCTGCGGGTATTCCTGCAGCGCTTCTTCGGGTTCGCACAGTTCAAGCGGTCTGCCATCCCGAACGGTCCCAAGGTGTCTCCGGCGGGGTCCCTCTCGCCGCGCGGAGACTGGCGCGCGCCATCGGATGGCAACGCCAGGGCCTGGCTCGCCGAGCTGGATGCCGCGCTCAGCCCAGCATCCGACGCCTGATCCGTCTCACGGGGTCAGCGTCACACCGGCGTGCGGGCGTCTTCGGCGTCAGCGAAGGCAAGCGTCACGACGAAGCCGTCGCGGGAGAGGTCGAGGATCGTGTACTGCGCCCTGCGATCAGGCACCCACCCGCGCTGCCGGGTCGCGTCGAGTTTGACCACGTCCGGCACCACGCGTGCCCCGCGACCGTCGGCTTCGCGCACGGCCTGCACGCGGGTCCAGTGGTCGATGAGGTCCAGGATGTTGGTCTCATCGAACAGGTGCGAGTGACGCTGCATCTCGTGGATCGTTGCGTCATCGGGATGCAGGTCGCGGATGTCGAGCCCGATCGTGTACGGCCGATCGGTCAGCGCCACGACGGTTGCCGCGCGGAAGCTCGCATTGCGGATCTGCAACGAGAGCTCCTTTCCATCGACGCTGGCGAACAGCTGCGTGTGGAACCCGAATTGCGCGGGAGCCTCCCGCTCGACCCTGACGTCTTTCGGGTCGAGCTTGAGCTTGGCGGCGACGAGTTCCTTGGCCAGTACCCGCTTCCGGTCGTGCTCGCTCATCGACGGGTCCCAGCCGAGTCTCACGTCGATCCCGTCGGGCGTATCCAGCACCACAGACTTCACTCACGTCCTCCTGTCGTCGCCTCCATCTTCGCCGCTCAGCACGAAAGCTTCCACCTGGCGACGCCGGGCAAAATGAAGGCATGAGACTTCTCGTTGCTGCCCTCGACCGCGAGCTCGTTGCCTTTCCCGACGATCTCCCGGGTTTCGACCGTCTCGTCACGGGCCCCGGCAAGCTCCAGGCGACTCATGCACTGACCCGCGCCCTCGAACGCAGCAGCTACGACGAGATCGTTGTTGTCGGAACCGCCGGTGCCATCCACGAGGATGTCGAGGCCACCGTGCACGAAGTCACTGCCGCGATCCAGCACGACGTCACCGACCTCGACAACGTCGTGGGGCAGCACGTATCGCTGCCGGCGATGCTCTCCTTTGGCGGGAGCGGCCACACGATCGCTACCGGCGACCACTTCGTCGACGACGCAGACGTCGCCGCAGGCATCCGTGACCTCGGCGCAACCCTCGTCGACATGGAGGTGTACGCCTACGTGTGGGTAGCGCAGCAGTACGACGTTCCCATTCGCGTTCTCAAGGCGGTCTCGGATCGGGCGCAGGACGGTGCCCTCAGCGACTGGGGCGAGGCGACGGATGCCTGCAGCGTGCTGCTCTTGGAACGCGTGCGCAGCGACTACGGTCTGTAGCTAGCCGGACTGGACAACTCGGCTGAACGAAGGACAACTCGGCGCGAGAAAGGACAACTCGGCTGAAGCAGGGACAACTCGGCTGAAGCAGGGACAACTCGGCTGAAGCAGGGACAACTCGCGTGAAAGGCGGGTCAGGTGGGGCCGGCGCGATGCTCGTCGGACTCGTCGGATTCGGCATCGCGCGCTGCGGCCCGGCGCCGCGAAAGGTCGACGATCGACACGATGAACGACAGCGCGATGAACACGGCAACCGACGACATCCCGATCAGATAGGCGTCGTGGTAGACGACGAGCGAATCTCGGCTGCCGGTTTCGCGATAGATCGTGGCGTAGAACAGGGCAAGAGCTACCGCCGTCCCGACAGCCGTGCCGATTCGCTGACCGAGCTGGCCGACCGACCCCGCAAGACCGCCTTCTGACACCGGCACGTCCGCGAGGGCGAGGGTCTGGTTCGGCGAGATCACCAGCCCACCACCGAGGCCTCCGAGGATCATCACGGTTCCCATCAACCACGGGGTCAGCTCGGGGCTCGCGAAGACGGCGACGATCACGAGACCGACCGCCGACACCAGGACCATGATGAGTCCACCGACGACCAGCGGGCGGCCAATGCGGGTCACGAGGTTGCCGCCGACCCACGAGGCCAGCGCGCTGGGAAGCGCGAAGCCGATGGTGACCATACCGGCGAAAACCGGCTCGAGCTCGAGCCCCGTCTGCAGGTACAGGGTGGTCAGCAGGAACAGCGCCGGCAGTGCGGCGAAATACGAGGTAGCCAACAGGGTGCCGTTGCGGTACGACGCGATCCGAAACAGTGTGAACGGGATCAGCGGCGCGTGCCCGCGGGCAGCGTACCGCCGCTCCCAGGCGACGAACAGCGCTGCGAACACGAGGAAGACGGTCAGCAGCCACCACCGGCGCGGGTCATCGTCGGGCGAACCGGTGGTGAACAGGAACGGCCACATCAACGCGAGCACCGTGATACCGAAAAGGACCACGCCGACCGGATCGAGCGCGATGCGGCGCCCGGTATGGACGCGAGTGGTGGGCAGCACCCAGACCGCCGCGGCGATGGCGGCGATTCCCAACGGAACGTTCATCCAGAAGATCCAGCGCCAGCCGTCATCCGGACCGCCCAGGGCGATCATGAGCCCTCCGAGCGTCGGGCCGAATGCCGTTGCCAGCCCGATCGTTGCTCCGAACAAACCGAACGCACGCCCGCGTTCTGCTCCCTGGAAGATCTGCTGAATCAGGCCGAGCACCTGCGGCATCTGGATGCCGGCAGCCACTCCCTGCAACAGCCGGAAGACCATGAGCACGATGATGTTTGGGGCCAGCGCGCACGCGAAGCTCGAGAGCGTGAACAGGATCAGGCCCACGAGGAACAGTGCACGACGCGATCGCTGGTCGCCGAGGCGCCCCATGGGAACCAGGAACAGACCGAAGGTCAGGACGTAGCCCGAGACGATCAGCTGAAGCTCGGTGGAACCGGCGCCCAGAGCCTGTTCGATCGAAGGCAGTGCAACGTTGACCTTCGATAAGTCGAGGATCGTGATGGCGGCGACGCCGGCAGCGACAGCGAACGCTCGCCACCGGGCGGCATTGGTGAGGGGGATGTCGGTGGTGCGCGGCTGGGACGAAGCTGTCGAATCCGCACTCACTCTGCCAGCGTATGCCCGGGGGGTGGGGCGAGGGCCCGCTCGGGTCAGCAGGATCTCGATCAGAGCAGGCTGGGCGCGGCCTCCGTGATCACCCTTGAGCCGTGCGGCGACGCTTCGACAAGGATGCCGATCGGCAGCTGCTCTTTCATCGCCTCGACGTGGCTGATGACGCCGATCGTGCGGCCACCCGAGCGCAGGTCGTCGAGGGTCCGCAGCGCGAGCTCGAGGGTCTCGGCATCCAGCGATCCGAACCCCTCATCGATGAACAGCGTGTCAAGCCGGATGCCGCCCGCGCGGCTCGTGACGACCTCTGCCAGGCCCAGGGCAAGAGCGAGTGAGGCAAGGAAGGTCTCGCCACCGGAGAGTGACTGGGGCGGACGCGATCGTCCCGTGTACGCGTCGTGGACGTGTAGCCCGAGGCCCGAAGCTGCACCTCGCCGCGCAAGTGCGTCGGTGTGCTCCAGGCGATAGCGCCCGTCGGACATATCGGCGAGGCGCAGGTTCGCGGCTGCGACGATCTCTTCGAGTTCGGCGGCGAGCACGAACGTCTCGAGCGTCATGCGCATGGTGTTCGGGGCGCGCCCGGCGAGTGTGTCGGCCAGACGGACGAGCATCCGGTGCCGCTCGCGCCGCTGCTCGCCGTCCTGGTTGAGCCTCTCGATTGCCGCGCGCACGTCGCCGAAACGTGCAACGCGTTCGCGGACCGCTGCCAGTTCGGCGACGGCACGCTGCCACGTCTCCCGGGCTGCCGTTGCCTCGCGGAGCGACGCGTCAGTGTCGATGAGGTCATCGGGGGCATCGGCGAGCTGCAGTTCGAGCTCGAGCAGGCGCTCCTTCGCGATGCGCTTGGCGGCGTCGTGATCGCTCAGCCGCGACGAAAGGTCTTCGAGCTGCATCGGTGTGAGCAGCGCGGCACGTGCTGACGGCGCATCAGGGAACGAGGACGCCGCGACTCCCGCGTCGAGCTCGCGATCGGCATCCCGTACCCGTTCGAGCGCGAGCTCGTGGGCACGGCGAGCCTCCGCGAGCGACTGCGCCATTCGTCGCCGAGCCTCGGCGTCGGCGATCCGTGCGTGAACGCTGGGGAAAGGACCGCGCGCAGTAGCGACGGCTTCCTCGGCCTCCGTGATCCGCCCGCCCAGTACGGTGCGGGCCGTGTCGAGTTCTGTCAGGCGAGCGGCAGCCTCGTCCAGCTCTCGCCGCAGTTCGTTCTCGCGTGCCTCGAGTTCGCCTCGCAGACAACGGGCGCGATCGAGCGCCTCGGTTGCGCGCTCGGCGAGCTCGAGCCGGGACTGGCTCTCGCGTTGACGCGCATGAAGTTCGTCGACCGAACCTCGCGCCCGAGCACGCGCGGCGTCGACGCGCGCGGTGACCGCGGTGTGACGTGCGGCGCTCTCGCGATCCGCCGCCAGGGCGCGGTCGCGATCCTCTTCGGCGGCCGCGAGGACGGCATCCGTGACGGGATCGTGGTTGCTCGGAGCGGGCTCGGGGTGATCCAGCGACCCGCACACGGGGCAGGGATCGTCATCCGTGAGCCCGTCGGCAAGCTCCGCGGCGAACCCGGCCAGGCGCCGACGCATCAGCTGTCCCCACGCTGCCACAGCTTCCTCGACGGCACGCGACGCCGTGAGCCGGTCAGCGCTCGCGTCGACAAGCTCACCTGCCGCGGTTTCAGCCTCTCGCGCGGCGACCAGGCGCATGGCTAGGTCTTCGCTCTCGGCGCGGGCGGCATCGAGTCCAGCCGCAGCGATGGACAGTTTTTCGATCTCGTCGCCGAGCCGCGCCCGCTCCTGCTCAGCCACGGTGAGCGCGTCGCGTGTCACCGCAAGAACCGCCCGAACCGCCTCCGCTTGGGTGGTTGCGCGGTTCAGATCGGCGCGGTACATAGCGAGCTGCTGCTCGGCATCTTCGGCATCCTGCCATCGCGCGATGTCGCCCGTAAGAGCCTGAGCCGCGGCGAACAACTCGTCGACAGTGAGGGCGGTGTCTACCCCCGCGACAGCGTCAGCGAGTATCGACGCCTCGCTCTTGCCCGTCGCCTCGACGTCGGCGTGAGCACGGCCCGCCTCTTCGATCGCGGCGCGCAGCGGCTCCGCAGCGCGGGCTCTCTCGAGGAGCACTCGATCCGGCCCGAGTCTCTCGGATTCGATCTCGATCGCTGCCAGATGCTCGCGCGCGGCGTTGCGCTGTTGTTGCTGCTCGCGCAACTGGCGCACGCGGGCGTGCTCGCCCTCCGCGGCGGCGAGAGCCTCCTCGGCCCGGTCAACGGCGTCGGCGCGGGTTTGCAGGTCGTACCCGGCGCGGGCGGCCAGCCGCTCGAGGTCGACCGTCTCGTCGGGAACGAGCCATCCGGCCTCTCGTGCGAGCGTTTCGATGTCACTCTGCAGGCTTTGCAGGTGCCCGGTGTCGCGCTCCTGTTCGCGCTCGGACTCGCGGCGGCGTTCGTCGAGCCGCTTCTCGTAGTCCTCGTAGATCTGGGTGCCGAACAGCGTTCGGAGCACCCGCTGCCGGTCGGTGTTTCCGGCCAGCAGGAACTGCGAGAAACGGTTCTGGGCGAGCAGGATCACCTGCAGGAACTGCTGGTGGGAAAGGCCGACGACCTCGTCGATCGCGTGGCCCACGTCGCGCGGACCCGCCGCATAACCTACCCACCGCTCGCCGCCATCCGCGTCCGTCTCCAGCCGCTCCAGCAGCGCGTCGGCGGCGACGACTGTCATGCCGGTGCCGCGGCGCTTGGGGCGTTCGTAGTCCGGCGACCGCGAGATGCGCCACCGGTCACTTCCGGTGCTGAACTCCAGCGTGACCTGCGTCGGATCGTCGGGGCCGCAGTGATCGCTGCGCAGGCGACGATCGACGCCGTCATAGCGCGGGACCGTGCCGTAGAGGGCGAAGCAGATCGCATCGAGGATGCTGGACTTGCCCGCTCCGGTGCGACCGGCGATCACGAACACCCCCGACGGGGCCAGTGCGTCGAGGTCGACATCCTGCCGTTCGCGGAACGGACCGAACCCCTCGATCTGGACCCTGTGGATCCTCACGCGAGGGCCTCCGCGACCGCGCGATCGGCGAGCACGTCAGCGATGAGCGCGGCCTCGGCTTCGCTCGCTCCCTCGCCCTCGCGGACGTGGGCAAGGAACGCATCGATCAGTTCGACGTGGGTCTGGGCTGTCCGGACGCGGCCCGCGTAGGTCTGCTCGTCGCGGTCGTGCCGCTTCTCGGGAGCGTGCACGACGGCGGCGCAGAAGGGGAAGCGCTCTTGCAGGCGGCGCAGCGGATCCCGTTGCGGCGTCGCATCCGTGTATTCGGCCCGCACCCACGCATTCGCGGCGTGCTCGTGGTCGGCGCCGGAGCACAGGTCATCGAGCGTCCCGCGAATTGTGACGAGGCGGCGGGGTATCGGCAGATCGAGCCAGGCGACAGAGGCCTCGCCGGTTGCCGAGAGATCGACAAGCCAGGAGCCGCGCGGCTTGTCTGCCTCGCCGAAGCTGTAGTGCAACGGTGCTCCCGCGTACCGCACCGCGGGGGCCAGCTGCTGACGACCGTGGATGTGTCCGAGTGCGACGTAGTCGATGCCCTCGAATTCGGCGAGGGGGACGACGTCGAGTCCGCCCTGCTGGATGTCTCGTTCGAGGCCGGGTGTGGGATCGACCCCCGCGGCGAAACAGTGCGACACGACGATCGAGCGACCACCCCGCGTAGCACGGTCTGCGCGAATGAGTCCCATCGCGTGAGCGATGGCGTCGTGCTGCGTGCGGAGCTTCTCGCCGGGCCAGGTCCGGCGCAGCAGTGCCGGTTCGAGGTAGGGGATGCCGTAGACGTGGACGGGCCCGTGCGCGTCGGTCAGCGTGATCGGCGCGTCGAGCGTCGCCGGGTCGGTCAGAACGTGAATCCCCGACCGCAAAAGGCCGGATTGGAATCCCAGGCGGGCCGCCGAATCGTGGTTGCCGCTGGTCACGACCACGGCAGCACCGGCGTCAGCGAGCCCCGAGAGCGTGTCGGTGAGCAGCGTGTAGCACTCGGCCGGCGGCGTCGATGAGTCGAAGACATCGCCCGCGACGATCACGAGATCGACGGAGTTGTCTCGAACCTGGTCGGTGAGCGCATCGAGCACCTCCCGCAGCGCTGGCAGCGTCGAGTGGCCGTGGAACGACCTCCCGATGTGCCAGTCGGAGGTGTGGAGGATGCGCATGCCCTCACGCTACGGCGGGCTCCCGACATCGGGTCCGAGGCTCACGGAGATACTGCAGCCTCGCGCGATGGGGATGCCGCCGAGCGGCGCCCGGCACCCGTCGGCGCGCCTCCGGGGCCCGCCACCGACTCGCGCATGCGCAGCGGCATCGGTACCCGCCGGACAGTCCCCCAGTCCGGGGCGTCGTCTTCCAGCAGCACCTGCAGCGCGAGCGCCCCCAACTCGTAGTGGGGCAGCGCGAAGGTCGTCAGACGCGGCCGCAACCAGCTCGCGAGCTGATGATCGTCGAACGACACGATCGAGAAGTCGCCCGGGATCGACAGTCCCGCCTCCTGGATCGCCTGATACGCACCGAACGCGAGACGATCGTTGAACGTGATGATGGCCTCACCGCGCACGCCGGTCTCCAACAGCGAGCGTGCCGCCGCCCATCCGTCCTCGGGCAGCCACACCGAGCACAGCCGCGCGCTGGCTGGCTCGAGTCCGTCTTCTGCCAGGGCGTCGAGGATGCCGCGCAGTCGCTCGGACCCCGCGACGGTCTGGACCGGGACATCGTCGGGCCCGGGACCGGCACCGAGGAGGTGGATGCGGGAGTGCCCCGCGGCACGGAGCACTTCGACCGCCGCGCGCCCCGCGGAGTACTCATCGGGCACGATCGAGGGTACGGTTCCGACCGCACTGTCTTCGGGGAGCGCGTTCAGCAGCACGACGCTGCGAGGATCGATTCCCGCGGGCACCGCACGCACACGCGTGAACATCGACGCGATGATGAGCCCGTCGACCTGGCGGTCGATCATGCCCTGCACGAGGCGCCGCTCTTCGTCGGGGGCACCTTCGGTCTCACCGATGAAGAGCATGTACCCGTTGCGATGTGCGTGTTCGAGGGCACCCTTGATGAGGTCTCCGGCCAGCTGCGAGGTCGCCACCGTGTCGGAGACGAAACCGATCGTCCGGCTCGATCCGCGGCGCAACGCTGACGAGAGGATGTTCGGGCGATACGCGAGTTCGGCGGCCACGCGACGCACGCGTTGCTGCGCCGCCTCCGAGATCCGCAGCTCGTCGCCTCGATCCGAGAGCACGAGTGAGGCGGTCGTCCGCGAGACACCGGCGGCAGCGGCGACATCGGCGAGGGTTACGCGCTTCGACTTCACGGCGTTCCTCCTTCGTTCGCAGCATCCTAGAGCGCGCCCGTTACGGACGCTTCGCCGCGGCGTTGCAAGCAAACTGCCGAATACTGCCGCGTTCGTCGAAAAAGATGGCGCATATGGTCGCCGCCTCTCGGCGAGACGACCGTATGCGCCAACAATCTGCGCCAGCATCCCGCTGACGCGGGTGCTCAGGCGCGAGCTTTGAGGATGCCGGCGTGCTCAGGATGCCGGTCGAACCATTCAGCGACGTACCAGCAGACCGGGATGATCTCGCGGTCGCCGCGCTCCTCTAGTTCCGCGACGGCGCGCGCGACGATCTCGGCCGCGTAGCCCTTGCCGCGAAACGGCGGCGGCGTGAAGGCCCGGGTCATCGCGACGGATCGACCGTCGTCGTTGTAGTCGAGCGCGCTGACCAGGTCATCCCCCACGTGCAGGGTGTACCGGGAGGCATCCTTCTGGTCGGTGAACCGCGTCTCGCTCATTCCTCCAGGGTACGCTCGCGCGCGAAAGACGGCTCCGGCGTTGCGGCGGATGTCGCGCCTGAGGGTTACGCGGGAATCCGGTGGGTTGCGACCAGCTGCTGGTACCACCTGCCACTGTCTTTGACGGTGCGTTCGAGCGTGTTGAAATCGACGCGAACGATACCGAAGCGTTTGGCGTACCCGTACCCCCATTCGAAATTATCGAGCAGGGACCAGACGAAGTAGCCGCGCAGGTCGACACCGCGAGCCATGGCACGGTGGGCCGCCGTGAAGTGCCGGCGCAGATAGTCCAGCCGCTCCGGGTCGGGGACCGAACCGTCGGCTGCCACGGTGTCGTCGAATGCTGCGCCGTTCTCGGTGACCATCAGCGCCTGGCCCGGGAACTGGTCGTGCAGCGATACGAGGAGTTCCTCGAGTCCTTCGGGCGCGATGTTCCACCCCATAGCCGTGTACGGGCCGGGCTGCTCCACGAACTCCACGACCTGGTCGCTGCCAGGCCACGCCGTGCCGCCCTCGGCGCCCTTGTGACCATCGTTCTGCTGTTTCGGAGAGACCCCGTCCCACATCCGCACCGTCGCGGTCGAGTAGTAGTTCACGCCCAGCACGTCGATCGGCTGATGGATGTCGGCAAGATCCCCGTCACGGATGAACGACCAGTCGGTCACCGATGCCGTGTCCTCCAGCAGGTCGGACGGGTACTCCCCCCGCAGCATCGGCCCCGTGAACGCGCGGTTCGCGAGCGCATCGATGCGGCGCATCGCCTCCGCTGCACCATCACCCTGACCGCGCAGCACGTGGAAGTTCAACGTCACCGAGTACTGCGGGTTCCCGGCTGATGTCGCCCGCAGCGCCTGCACCGCCCGGCCGTGCGCAAGATTCAGGTGGTGGACCGCCGCGAGCGCAGCAGCCGGCTCATGCCTGCCCGGCGCGTGACCGCCCTGGCCGTACCCGAGGTACGCGGAGCACCACGGCTCGTTCAGCGTCGTCCAGGTGTGGACCCGGTCACCGAACGCGGCGCCCACAATCCGCGCGTACTCCTCGAACGCATCCACGGTCGCGCGGTTCGCCCAACCGCCGGCATCCTCCAGCGGCTGCGGCAGATCCCAGTGATAGAGCGTCGCTACCGGCTTGATGCCTCGCGCGAGCAGACCGTCGATGAGTCGCGAGTAGAAGTCGAGCCCCGCCTGGTTCACCGCGCCGCGGCCCGCTGGCACGATGCGGGGCCACGCGATCGAGAACCGATAGGCGTCCAGACCCAACTCCGCCATGAGGTCGAGATCGCTCTCCCAGCGGTGGTAGTGGTCGCACGCCACATCCCCCGTGTCACCGTTCCACACCTTGCCGGGCGTCTTGCTGAACCTGTCCCAGATCGAGGGTCCACGCCCGTCCTCGTCGAACGCGCCCTCCACCTGATACGACGCGGTCGCCGAACCGAACGTGAAGTCCTCAGGAAAGACGAGGCCGGAATCACGGTAATCAGGCGAACCGGTCATTGCTCACTCACTCTGGATCATTCCTCTTCGGTTACCGCGGCGCGGTCGACCTCGAAGGTATCGACTCGCCCGTCGGGGGTGGTCACCGTGACGCTAGCAATCCCCGCTCCCCCCGGGAAGACACGCAGCGCGAGTTCGTCGAGATAGTCGTAGTCGGGGCGGTCCTCGCGCGCACCCCAGGGGAGCACGGCTCCGGGCCGGACGTACAGCGGCAGACTGTCGAACCCGTGGACCTCGGTCCGCCATGCGCCGCCCGCGACGCGCTCGCCCGTCAGCAGGTGCGTCCAGGTGCCGGGCGGGAGATAGAACGTCACCTCGCCGGTAGCCGTGAAGACCGGAGCGAGTGGCTGAAGAAGTGGCAAGGCGAATCCTCTCCGACTGAGCAGATTGCGCGGCAGGAACCAGGGGTGTCGGGCGCGATGACCGTGATTTGACGCACTTCGACACGGTCGGTCATAATCGGCCGCATGACTGACAACGCGCATGTCCTGTCCGCCTGGGAGGCGAACGGAACTGCCGGCATGATGATGGCCGGCCGCTCAGTCACGTGTTGTCGAATGTGTCGCTGACGACACCTCAGCGGGGCTCGTTCTGCGATCCAGATCGCACTGCCCCTAGCCCTCTCGCAGAGCGCTCCTATCCAGTCCGCGCTCGACACCGACCGCCGGGTCACCGCAACACTCTTGCCCGAAACATCCGGGCCCTCCGCAAGGACCATCATCCCCATGTCGAACACCGCTCTTCTTAGCCGCCCCACTCCCACCCGTCACCTGCACGCCGTGCCGCCCATTGCCGACGAGCCGTCTACGCGCACTCCCCGCGGCTTCGCCCTCTACGTCGGACTCGATGAGGCCAAGGCAGCCGCCGCCGGCGTTTCGCTCCCCGTCCTCGTCGACGCGCTCCGACGGACGCTGGCCGAGCTCGCTCCGGATGCCGAAACCTACGCCACCGTCGCACTCGCGCCTCGCGGCGCCGGCGGGCGCGACGTCGATGTCGTGCGCCGTGCGCTACGTGAGCCCTCGGCCATCGCTGCGGTGACCGCGGCATCCGAGCCCGAAGACACCGACCGCTCGGCACGCGGCGTCGTCTTCGACATCTCACGCAAGCGCGTCGTCATCGACGGCGAGACGGCGCCGTTCACCTTCACCGAGTTCGAGCTGCTGCAGTACCTCGTGCTGCGCGAGGGTCGCACCATCGAGCGGTCCGAGCTCGTCACCTCGCTGTGGCAGAGCGACGATGACGGTGAGGTTCCCGGCGAGCGCACGATCGATGTGCACGTGCGCCGCCTGCGCTCGAAGCTCGGCCGCTACGAAGACATCGTGCGCACGGTGCGCGGCGTCGGCTACCGGTTCGACCGTCACGCCGACGTCGTCATCCGCTACGGCCACGGCACCCCGTCGCCCGACCGCTTCTGAGCCGCGGCGCCTTTCGTCGGGCCGCATCTCACCCAACCAACCCACCGTTCAGTCGCGCCCTGCTGCGGGTCTGAGCGCTCCCCACCCACATGGCGGCGCGACCGAACTGTCTGTCGCCGCCCGCGTGTCGGCTGGCACACGTATCGTGATCGCATGACCTCGCTGGCGCCGGCCCCCACCGCCTCCGCAGCGGCGATCGAGACCATCTACCGGCCGCCGCGTCCGCTTGATCTGCGCACGACCGTGGTGTTCCAGCGCCGGGGCGCGAACGATCCGACCCTCACGGTCGATGGGCCCGTCATCTGGCGCGCGAGCCGCACTCCACTCGGGGTCGCGACCCTCGCCCTGCGCGCCACCTCCGACGGCTCGGTGCGTATCGCCGCCTGGGGAGAGGGCGCCGAGTGGGCACTCGACCAAGCCCCCGCCCTGTGCGGTGCCCGCGACGACACCACCGGCTTCGAGCCATCCCGGCATCCGCTCATCGCGCACCTCGCGCATCGCAACCCCGGGCTGCGGCTCGGCCGCACCGACCTGGTGTTCGATGCGCTCGCGAGCTCGGTGTTCGAACAGAAGATCACGGGGCTGCAGGCCTTCGCGGCCTGGCGGCGGCTGGTGACCTGGCATGGGACGCCCGCGCCGGGCCCGACGCCCCGGCCGATGTTCGCCCCACCCACGATCGAGGGGTGGCGGCGCATCCCGTCGTGGGACTGGCACCGAGCTGGGCTCGAACCACCACAGGCGCGCACCATCGCCCGGGTCGCCGCGCGCGGCGAGTCCCTCGTTCGAGCCATCGTGACCGCAGGCGATTCGGAGCAGATCGACCGTGTCCTGCTCTCGCAGCCCGGAATCGGCCCCTGGACCGCCGCCGAGACGCGCATCAAGGCGCTCGGTGATCCGGATGCCGTGAGCGTCGGCGACTATCACCTCGCGCACGAGGTCGGGTATGCCCTCACCGGCTCACGCACCGACGATGACGGGATGCTCGAACTGCTCTCACCCTGGGCAGGTCACCGGCAGCGCGTCATCCGGCTGCTGGGAGCCGGCGCTCCCCGAGAGCCGCGACGCGGCGCGCGCCTGCACCCCGAAGACCACCGATCGCGCTGAGACCCGGCGCGGCGCTTACTCGTCTTCGGGTGCGAGATCGCCTTGGCCGGTCTCGCCCAGCTCCGCCTCAAGCGGGTCCTCGCCCTGCGTTTCGGGCTGGATGTCGGGGTCGATGTCGACGGCGGCATCCTCGACCGACCCGTCCTCGGACGGACGCTGCGGGTCCACGGTGGACTCCGCACCTTCGATCGGCGGGATCTGCTCGACGGTGTCGGCCTCTTCCAGGGGATCGCGTGCGCTGTCAGTCATGTCGAGTTCCTTTCGCCGTGAGCCGCGCAGCCTGCGCGGCGGGTACGGGTCAGGCTCCCGCTTCGGGGCCCGCCCGGCGAGGGACTTGACAGCCCAGCCGGTGTTCGCGGTGGCTCGGCGTCACATCTCCTCGTGCGTGTTCGGGTCGCCGTCCCACAGGCGCCCGCGCTCGAGGGCGGAGATGGCCTCGACCTGCTCGTCGCTCAGCGAGAACCCGAACACGTCCGCATTCTCGCGCTGGCGACCCGCGTGACCGGACTTCGGAATGGGCGTGGACCCGATCTGCACGTGCCAGCGCAGCACGACCTGCGTGGGGCTAACGCCCAGCTGCTCCGCGAGGTCGGTGATCACGGATTCGTTCAGCAGCTCACTGCGGCGCGCGAGCGGGCTCCAGCTCTCGGTGCGGATGCCGTGCTCAGCGTGATAGGCCCGCAGCGATGCCTGCGGGAAATAGGGGTGCAGCTCGACCTGGTTCACCACGGGCGTGACGCCCGTCTCGGCGTGCAAGCGATCGAGCATCGCCTCGGTGAAGTTCGACACGCCAATCGAGCGCACGAGGCCCTCCGTCCGGAGGTCGATCATCGCTCGCCACGTGTCGACATACTTGTCGACGCTGGGGTTCGGCCAGTGGATGAGGTACAGGTCTATGCGATCGAGCCCGAGGCGGTCGAGCGACTCCCGCGCACTGCGGCGGGTCTCGTCGTACCCGTGGTCACGGCCGGGAATCTTCGTCGTGACGATCAGCTCGTCGCGCTCCAGGCCGCTGCGGCGCACGGCCTCGCCCACCTCGGACTCGTTCTCGTAGTTCACGGCCGAGTCCAGGAGGCGGTAGCCGGCCTGGATGGCCGAGACGATGGCGTCCGTGCCGTCGGTGCCGCGCAGTCCATAGGTGCCGAAGCCGAGTTCGGCGAACGTCGTGCCATCAGCCAGGGTCAGAGTGGGTATGGAGATCATGGTTCCATCCTCCCCCGCTGTTTCCGCGGTCGGGGCCGTCAGCCCAGAAGGCGCTCCAAGACCTGAATGACTCCGTGGTCGACGTTCGACGGCGCCCGGTAGCGGGCGGCGGCTGCAACATCCGGATGCGCGTTCGCCATCGCAAAGGAGAAATCTGCGGCATCCATCATGTCGAGATCATTGAGGTAATCCCCGAACACGGCGGTCTGCTCGGGTGTGACATCCAACAGGTTCTGGATCGCACGCAACGCCTT
>NZ_DBHD01000088.1:17651-19442 GCF_002296025.1 Microbacterium sp. UBA837 | reverse complement strand
GTCAGGCGGTGTCGCTCCAGCGCCGGTGCCGTGTTCTTCTCTCCGTCCTCGACGTCGAAGACGGCGATCTTGAGGATGTCGTCGTCCACGGCGGTCAGGTCCGCGACATCCGCGAGACGGGCGTAGTACTTCTCGGCCTGGTCGCGGAAGGCGGCATCCGTTCGCTCGATGTAGGCCGAAGCCTTGCCGCACAGCACGACGCCGACGTCGTGACGGAAGCCCCGGATCTCGGCGATAAGACTGTCGACGAAGGCGCGGTCCATGGTGTCGGAGCTGAGCTCCTCATCGCCGCGCGTCACGAACGTGCCGTTCTCAGCGATGAAGACGAGATCGTCGCCGTGCGCGCCGAACTCCCGCCGCAGCGTCGCGTGCTGCCGGCCGCTCGCGGGGGCGAACGCGATCCCCGCGTCGCGGAGGCGATCGAGCATCGGCCACAGCGCGGGAGGTACGGCGCCCTGCCCATCGAGCAGAGTGCCGTCCATATCGGCCGCGATCAGACGGATCTCACTTGCCCGGCCGGCAAGAGCGTCGGGGTCGACAGGAAGATCGGGCGATCCGTGCGGGGAGTCATCGGTCACTCATCCATCCTGCCCGAGGCGCGCACCTCGTCGAGCCGCCGCTGCAGATGCGCGAGCTCTGCGGGGTTGGTGGCAAGCTCGCGGGCCCGCCCGAACGCGCCGATCGCGGCACGCTGTTCTCCAGCGCGGGCGAGCAGTTCCCCCTGGGTGGCCCACCACAGGTGATAGCGCTCCAGGCCCCGGATGCCGTCCAGCAACGCGAGACCGGCGCGCGGCCCGTCAGCCATCGCCACGGCCACGGCGCGGTTGAGCGCGACGACGGGCGACGGGTCGATGTCGGCGAGTCGCGCATAGACCGCAGCGATCGCGGTCCAGTCGGATCGGCGTAGGTACGGGCGTTGGCGTGATAGCGGGCGATCACGGCCTGCAGTTGAAACCGCCCCGGCGCGAGACGGCGCATCGCGGCATCCAGGATGAGGTTGGCTTCCTCGATCAGAGCGAGATCCCAGCGAGTGCGATCCTGATCTTCCAGCAGCACGAGGATTCCGCTGCTGAACCGGGTCGCCAGCCGCGACTTCGCATACAGCTCGAGCGCGAGCAGTCCTTCGATCTCGGGGTCGCCGGGCACCTCGGCTAGAACGGCGAGGGTCAACCGCAACGCCTCATCGACGAGGTCCACGCGCGCGCCGGAGCGGCGACCGCGGGAAAGGTAGCCCTCGTTGAACACCAGATAGACGACCACCGAGAACCACATCGAGGCGCTCGCCCAGATTCTCGGGGACCGACAAGGGGATGCGGGCATCCCGAATCTTGCGCTTCGCGCGCACGATCCGCTGCGCGACGGTCGGCTCGGGGATCAGCAGGGCCGCGGCGATCTCGTCGGTCGTCAGGCCGCACACCAGGCGCAGCGTGAGCGCGACCTGCGCCTCGGCTGCCAGCGCCGGGTGACAGCAGAGCAGGATGAGCCGCAGCCGTTCGTCACCGACGCGTCCGAGTTCAACCACGGCATCCACCTCCTCCTCACCCGTGTCGCCGAAGGGATCATGACTTTCGGGGGTCAGCACCGCGAGGTCGGCTGCAGCATCCCGGGTGCGCCGGAGCGCAGCCTGCTCACGGCGGATCCGGTCGATAGCGCGATTGCGGGCCACCGTGTGGAGCCAGGCCGCGGGGTTGTCGGGAACGGATGCCCAATTCAGCGCCTCAACGAGCGCGTCCTGCACGGCCTCATCGGCGGCATCCAGCCCGAACCGGCTCCCCCCGGGAGCGCGGGTTC
>NZ_DBHD01000088.1:0-17327 GCF_002296025.1 Microbacterium sp. UBA837 | reverse complement strand
GTTCCCCCCCCCCCCCCCGGGAGCCAGCCGAGTGAGCGCCTCCCGGGTCACCGCGGGGCGTATGCCAGCGGCCGCACTTCAGTTGCCGAACAGGCCGATGATGACGCTCATGACAAGGATGTCGAGCACCATCATCTGCCTTTCCGAGGCCGAGGCCTTCTCGCCCTCACTGGAATGACGCAGCGGCTCGATGAGATCGACACGGATTGACAAGAAAAACTGACGGATGCTGCGCGAGCGGCCAAGATCGAGGCATGAGTCGCCATTGGAGCCCCCTGGCCGTCACCTATCTCGCCTTGGCCTTCGCGGGCCTCGTGGGCACATGGTGGTTCAACGCCCTCGCGATTATCCAGCTCCGCGACTTCATCGGCGATCTCGTCACGAGCGGCCCGGCGGTCTCATCGATCACGGTCGACCTGGTGGTCGTCGCCGTCGCGGGGTGCGTGTTCATCGTGGTCGAGGCGCGGCGGCTCGGCATACGCTTCGCGTGGCTCTACATCCTCGGCTCGGGCTTGACGGCGTTCGCGTTCACCTTCCCGCTGTTTCTGGCGATGCGCCAGCGCCGGATGACGCAACTGGCGGTATCCGTCACACCGACGCCTGCGCCTCCTCAGGCGTGAGCGTGTGCGCCTGCGGCCACCGGGGCGATCCGCCGATAACCCAGTAGGCGAGCCCGACGACAACCGCGCCGCCGACGAGGTTTCCGAGCCCGACCCACAGCATGTTTGTGCCGAACGAAAGCCAGGTGGCGCTCGGAACCCCGGTAGCGAGGCCGAGAGTGAAGGTCGTCATGTTCGCCACCACGTGCTCGAATCCCGAGGTGATGAAGGCCAGGAGCGCCCAGAAGATCACGACGAACTTCGGGCCGTCCGTGGTCGATCGTGCCACCATCCAGATCGCGAGGCAGACAAGGACATTGCACAGGATGCCGCGCACGAACAGCTCGAGCGGGGACTCGTGGGCTTTGGCATCGAGCATCGCCTCGAGCATCTCGCCGGCTGCCGGGTTGGCGTGCAGCACTCCCGAGGCGGAAACGAGGAGCCCGAAGACTGCTGATCCCCCGAGGTTCGCGACGAACGTGAACCCGAGCGCGCCGGTGGCCGGGCCGGCAGCGGTGGCCCGCATGAGCGTGCCCTGCGTGAGCGTCATCATCGAGGACGTGACCAGCTCGGCACCGGCGAACACGACGAGGGTGAGGGCAACGCCGAACACGAGTCCGCTCACGAGCTTCGCCCACCCGCCATCCGCAGCGGCGAGCGGGCCTGCAGCGTTGAGCATCAGGACGACGGCGATGCCGACGTAGGCGCCGGCGAGCATTCCTGAGATGGCGAACCGCAGCGGATGCCGCATCCCCTCGATCTTGTGGATCGCCGCATCGGCCTGGACGTCGAGGGTGTCTTCGATCGTGCGCACATCGCCACGCTAGCGATGTGGTCAGGCCACATGTAGGGGCGTAGGTCCCACCGCGTCGGATCCCCGCCGCTGCCCGCAGGTTCGCGACGTGACGCGACGTTGTGGGAGAGTGTGCCTGCAGACACTCTCGGGGGGACAACGTCATGCATCGTGCTGTGCGCGCACTGGGGGCCACCACCATCACTCTCGTTCTCGCCGCGAGCGCCTGGGCAGCTCATCCAGCCGCCGCCACGGCGAGCCCCGCGGAGCCTGACGAGACCAACACCACCCAGCCCGACACGGCGGCCTCCAGCATCCTGGACAAGATCACCGACGCGACCCGAACCGGCGCCACCTCCCCCGAGGAACTCGCTGACGCCGTCGCCCTTCCGCAGGACGGAGCGGGCAGCCTCGCAACGGATGCCGACGGCCGCCTCTCGGTGATCGTCACCTTCTCCTCCCGCCCGACGGATGCCGACCTTGCCGCACTCGAGGCCATCGGCGCCGTGAACCGCGTCCACCGGCTGAGCCCAACCGTCGATGTCTCCGTGGATACGCAGGACCTCGATGCGCTGACAGCGGTGCCGGGGGTGACCTCCGTCGTGCCTGCCATCAGGCCGATCACCGGCCGCGAGATGGCTGGCGGCGCGTCACGCGGTCTCGGCACTGCCGCCCCGGTCGGCACCGCGCGTGGCGTGCCGATGGCCCCGGACGGAGCATCCTGCCGCAACCTCCCCGTCGAAGCCGACGGACCTCACCGCGCCGACCTCGCTCGCGAGGTCTATCGCGTGGACGGCACTGGCATCACCATCGGCATCATTTCCGACTCGTACGCGCGCTTCACCGACGTCACGACGCCCGAGGAAGACATCGCCGCCGGCCTCCTTCCCGGACACGGCAACCCGTGCGGCTACACCACGCCGGTCCGCGTGCTCGATGATTCGCAGCCGGGCACGGACGAGGGCCGGGCGATGGCACAGCTGGTGCACGGGATCGCGCCTGGGGCCGAGATCGTCTTTGCCACGGGGTACGCCGGCCGGGACGCGACAGCCGATGCCATCCTCGATCTCGCGGATGCTGGCGCCGACATCATCGTCGACGACCTCGGCTTTGCTGACGAGCCCTACTACCAGCAAAGCGTCATCTCGCTGGCGATCACGCAGGTCCGCGACCAGGGCGTCGCGTACTACAGTTCCGCCGGTAACAGCGGGCTACCGGGCGCCGAGGGAACCCAGAGCGAAGACAAACCGATCTCGTCCTGGCAAACGCTGGCGTATCGCGGGACGGCGTGCCCGGAGTGGGCAGACCCCGGCGACGACGTCGAGGCCTACGACTGCCTCGACTTCGACCCGGGCCCCGACGCCGACCCGACGCTCACGTTCGGCATGTTCGAGAGCGACCCGCCCGTCCTTCTTATGAGCTGGGCCGAGCCGCAGTATGGGGTGACGACGGACTTCGCGCTGGTGGCGTATACGACGGATGCCGAGCCCACGGCGGTGAGCCAGCCGAGCAACCTGGACCCCGCGCTGCCAGTGCAGGCATCGGGCTTCACCGAGGATGCCGAGATGGCCGACTACCAGATGGTGCTATTTCGCGACCTTACGGGAATCCCCGAGGATGAGATCACCTCACCTGCGGTGTGGATCACGTTCTTCACCGGCATCCAGAATCTCGCTTGGCTCGAGTACGACGAGAGTGACGGAACCGACCTCGTCGGACACGTGACCTACGGCCATTCGGGGCACGGAGAGGCTGTCGGGGTTGCGGCGGCGCCATGGGATTCGGCGGGCTCACCCGAGGCGTTCACCTCTCCCGGCCCGTCGTTCTTGCGTTTCGCGCCCGTCGATACGGCATCCGGTGAACCGTCCGAGGAATACGACGAGTTCGTCAGGGTGGCAACGCCGTCCATCGCGGGCGTCGACGACACGCAGACGAGCTTCTTCCCGATCGGCACGACAGACGGCGCGCACCGTTTCTCGGGAACGTCGGCGGCAGCTCCGCACGTCGCCGCGATCCACGCTCTGGCCGCGCAGTATGCCCCGGAGGCCAGCGCCGATGAGATCACGGCAGCCATCCTCGACTCCGCGGCGGGCATGACCAATCCGTACCCCGCATACCTCGACGATGCTGACGTGTTCGGCGCGGGTCTTGCCGACGCCTACGGCGCCCTCGCGATCCTTCCCACACCCACGGTCGATGGGCTGATCGCTGAGGCGCTGTCGGCTACGAGCATCGCCGCGAGTTGGGATCCGGTTTCCACGGCCAGCGGCTATCTCGTCGAGCTGCGCGCCGACGACGACCTAATCGATACGGCCACCCTCGCCGACGATGAAACCGCTCTGACCTATGTCGATCTCGATCCGGACACCGCCTACACCGTGAGCGTTTCGGTGCTCGATGGCGAGGGCGACGCCGGAACGGCAGTCGCAACATCCGTCCGGACGCCGGTCCCGCCCCAGCCAACGCCGCTACCGGCACCGCCGTCACCGGATGCGCTGACCCCGGATGCCGCAGGCGGCATCACGGCATCGCCCACCGCCCTTCCCGCCGGCGGCGGAACCGTGACGATCACAGGCCTACCGCCCCTGAGCTGGGTGGCGGGATACCTCTACTCGACGCCGGTCTCGCTCGGTTGGGCCTGGACCGGATCTGCCGGCACGGCGACCTTCACGATTCCCGCGTCAGTTCCCGGCGGGGCGCACCGGCTCGTCATCCTCGCAGCCGATGGCACCGTTCTCGGCTGGACAGGCCTGAGCGTCGCAGCGGATGCCGCGGTTCCCGCATCCGTCGCCCAGAACCGGGGCACGCTTAGCGCGACCGGGCCGACCGAGAGCCCGGCGGTTCTTCTTCCCGCGGCGGCAGTGATCGTGCTGGCCGGTGCGGCCTTGGCATCGGTCGCCGGAAAGCGTCGGCGTCGCGCGGAGCCGCTTCGGTCCGCGAAGCCGGATCAGTACCGCTGACGGGGATTTAACCCGCTCCACGAGGGGGCGTTGTTCGGTTCGCGCGTTCCTTCATCGCTCATGGGACGAACAACGAACTTCCCCGGAACATGACCATCTTCTAGTTCTGCGATCGCCGTGGGCACGTCAGCAAGCCCGACGATGCGGTGGATGACGGTGCGCACGCAACCGTCACGGAGCATCGCCGCGAGGATGGCGAGGTCGGGTCCCGACCACGTCGCGTTGACCCCGACGACCCGCTCACGGCGGAACCGACTCGCGATCAATCCGCCGAAGATCCGGGTCGCCGGGCCGAGCAACATGCCATCGCCGGGCCCGCCCACGAGTACGAGCGACCCGCCGGGCGCAAGGAGGGATCGCAGATAGGCGATTCGCGCCCCGCCGGCGATGTCGAGAATGACGTCGAACCGCTCGTCGATGTCGTCGACCTCGCCCCGCGTGTAGTCCAGAACGCGGTCCGCGCCCAGCCCCTCGACCCACGAGGCGTTGCGCCCGCTGCAACTGGCCACAACCCGACCAGCATCGAGGGCACGGGCAACCTGCACGGCGTAATGCCCCACGCCGCCCGCGGCACCGAGGATCAGCACGCGAGAGCCCGCGGTCATCTGCCCCTGATCACGCAGCGCCTGCAGCGCCGTCAGACCGGCAAGCGGCACGGCAGCCGCGGCCTCCGGCTCCACGCCGTCGGGAATCCGCACGAGATACTCCGCGCGCGCCGTCGCCGATTCCGCCAGCGAATTTCGCGCGACGCCGAACACGGCATCCCCCACCCGCAGATCAGCGACGTCATCCGCGACCTCAGTAACGACGCCGGCGACGTCCACACCGAGTCCGGGATTGCGCGGATGTCGCCATCCGGATGTTGGGCGCATCAACCAGGGCAGGCCACGCAGGTGATGCCACTCGAACGGGTTCAGCGATGCAGCGGCCACCCTCAGCCGGACTCGTCCCTCCTCCAGCGGCTCATCCTCGACGTCAGCGATCTCGAGCGTCTCCGGTCCGCCGTAGCGGGAGCGGCGGATAGCGCGCATGGTGGCCCTCCTGAGGTGAACGAGTGCAGCCTTACACCGTATGGCTAAGGATCAGGCTAGTCTTACGCCGTAAGTTCGTCAAGGTGCGGGAAGGTCGTCAGATGACGAAATCCGACGGCGCCCACGACGCGACTCGCCGACCACTCAGTCGCGACAGCATCCTCGCCGCGGCGCTCGAACTCGTCGACGCCGAGGGGCTCGAGTCGCTCACCATGCGAGCGCTCGGGGCCCGGCTCGGCGTCGAGGCGATGTCGATCTACCACCATCTGCCGTCGAAGCAGGCCGTCATCGACGGGATCGTGGATCTCGTCTGGGCCGAGGTCACCCTGACCGGCGACGCGCGCGACTGGCGCACGGCGGTACGCCGGACTGCCCGATCAGCGTTCACTACGCTGCTGCACCACCCGTGGGCAAACCGGATTCGTGCGACCAGTGGCGGTCCGGCGCGGATGGCATATATCGACGCATCCCTCGGGCACCTGCGCAGCGCTGGCTTCACGCCCGAACAGGCCTTTCACGCCCATCACGTGCTCGAGGCCTACATCCAGGGGTACGTCATTCAAGCCCTCGATTTCGCGCCGACGGATGCCGCCACCGAACTGGAGCAACGCGACGCCGCCCTGGCCTATCTCGAACAGGTCGGACACACTCATCTCATCGAGCACGTGAACCTTCACGCCTCTGAGCAGGGGTCAGGATTCGACTTCGGTCTGATGCTTCTGCTCGACGGTCTCGATGCGCGCCTCGGACGCCGAGATCCTCAGTAGCGCTGGCTGGCGAGGACGCGCGCCGACTCCCGCTGAGCAGACGCATTGCGCACGCCAGCGCGCGATCCGGCAAGCTTCGCGGCGATGTGCTCACCGACGGTGACCGGCTCGTACAGGTCGGGATGATCGGCGTCCACGCACGAGGGCAGTGTTTCGATCAGGGCATCCACGTTTCCATCGTGGAAGAACGCCGCCGACCGGCGTCGCTCGATGGTGCCATTGATCACGGGTGGCTTCACGCGGTGCAGTGTCGACATCCAGCGCTCGTTGGTCCAGCGGGCGGTGACGTCGCCGAGGTTGATCAGGAGGGCGTCGTCAGCCGGCGATACGTCGTTCCACGAGCCGTCAGCTCCGAGCACCTGCAGGCCCTTCACCTGATCGGCCCACAGGATGGTGACGATCCCGTAGTCGGTGTGCTCGCCCATGCCGATGAGGTCGCCGTCCAGGGTCACGTCGGTCCCCGGCGGGAGCGCGTAGTTGTTCATCCGCATGACGTCCAGCGAGTGATCGGTGCGGGAGACGAAGAACTCCGGGTCGAGTCCCAGCGCGTCGGCGAAGATCCGCGTCATAACCCGGGCGACGCGGGCAGCCTCGGCGAAGTACGCCTCGACCTGCGCCTGGAACCCGTCGACCGTGGGCCAGATGTTCTCGGCGTAGTCGGGCTGTGGAAGCTCCGCCATGTGCGGATAGGTGGCGGCTGATGCTCCGATATTGAACGCCTCGAAGAAGTCGTTCATGCGACTCGCCTGTTCGACGCCGAGGCTGAGACTCAGCGACTCCGACTTCGGCGGACTGTACCCGCGGTTGATCTGCGGCGGGGTCCGGTAGGTCTTCTTCGTCTCGAGGTCCAGGGCGAAGAAGGCATCCATAGCCTCGGTGAGGCCGTGGATCACGGCATCCGGGATGCCGTGACCGGTGATCTGGATGAACCCGACGGTGCGACACGCGTCGTCGATACGGCGAGCAACATCGGCTTTGGCGGTGGGTGTCCCGTCGGTCACGTATGCGGTGATGTCCACGAGGGGGACCTGGAATGTCATAGCAACTCCTTCTCGAGCCGCTTCACGCTTTCCACTCACCCGCGGGGTGCGGGCTTTCGCTTTCATGAGCGTTACGCGTCACGATACGCGCGAGGCGTTTCGCCTGCGTTACGTCGCCTCGATTCGACCTCACAGGTGCTGCGCCGCGTCCGGCTCAACGTCACACGAGTGCGGCAGCTGTGCGCATCCGCGGCGCATCGATGTATAGCGGATGCACGAAACTGCCGCACCTGTGGGTCAGTTGCACCGCGGGGGCGCGGGTTGGGGGGGAGGGCCTCAGCCTCGGGTGAGACTCTCGCGCACCGAGCGGCGCAGCACCTTGCCGATCTGCGAGCGCGGCAAGTCGGGAACGTCAACGATGCGCTTCGGGACCTTGTAGCCGGCGAGATGCTGACGTGCGAAGTCCCGCAGTCCCGTGAAGTCGAAGTGGGCACCGTCCCGCATGACGACGGCTGCCACGACATCCTCGCCCCCCGAGGAGCGCGGGACGCCGACGACGGCCGCGGCATCGACATCCGGATGCAGCATGAGCACCTGCTCGACCTCGCTCGGGCCCACGTTGTAGCCACCTGTGATGATGAGTTCTTTCACGCGATCGATCACCGTGACGAAACCGTCCTCAGCGACGGTCACGATATCGCCAGTGCGCAGCCAGCCGCCCGGAAGCAGGGCTACGGCTGTCTCCTCAGGGCGCTCCCAATACCCCTGAAAGACCTGGGGTCCGCGGATGAGCAGCTCCCCCGCCTCCCCGATGGCGCGATCAACGGTCGGGCTATCGGGGTCGACGACGCGGATCTCGGTGCTCGGAAACGGGACCCCGACCGTCCCGGGGCGCCGCGTGGGACCGATGGGATTTCCGAGTGCGACGGGTGAGGACTCGGTCATCCCGTATCCCTCGACCAGGAGGCCTTCGCCGGCTTCCTCCCACCGCGTCACAGTGGGGATCGGCAGGCTCATGGCCCCCGAGATCGCGAACCGGATGCTGCGCAGGTCGATCCGCCGATGGGCAGCCGCCCGGGCGAGGGCGTCGTAGACCGGCGGGACGGCCGGTAGGAAGGTCGGCGGCGAGTGCTTCGCGGCAGTGACGACCGCGTCGACATCGAACCGGGGGAACAGCACGATACGCGCCCCGATCGAGATCGCGAAGGTCAGGCACAGGGTGAGGCCGTACGCGTGGAACAGAGGAAGCACCGCATAGAACGTTTCGGCGCCTTCCTTCAGGCCCGGCACCCATGCCCGGCCCTGCGCCGCGTTCGAGCGCAGATTGCGGTGGCTGAGGATGGCGGCCTTCGGTGTTCCGGTCGTTCCGCTGGTCGACTGCAGCAGCGCGATGTCATCGAGCGCCGGCTTCGCGGTCTTCTTGGGAAGACGGCGGGCAGTCGTCAACGTCTTCCACGCCACGAGCTTCCTCGCGGTCGGTGTCGCCGTCATCGCGGTGCGGGTCTCCCGCGCGGCGGGGACCGGGAGCTTCAGGGCAAGTCGCTTGCCCAGGGGCAGCGCGTCCGGCATCCGAACCGACACGATCGTTCGCGGCCTGACGTCTGAGGGCATCTCGGCGACCGTGTCGGCAACCTTGTCCCACACGATCGCGGCTACCGCGCCGTGCACCTCGAACTGGTGGCGCAGTTCGCGAGCCGTGTACAGCGGGTTGTGCTCGACGACGATGGCGCCCAGGCGCAGGATCGCGTAGAACGCCACGACGTGCTGCGGGCAGTTCGGCAGCACGAGCGCTACCCGGTCACCCGCGACGACCCCGTGTTTTCGGAGCCCGTTCGCGACGCGCTCCACCTGCTCACCGAGCTCGGTGTAGGTGGCAGTTCTGCCGAAGAACTCCAGCGCGACATCCTTCCCGTAGCGCGCGACGGATGCCGAAAGCATGTCCACGAGCGTCTGATCGACGGGATCGATCTCGGCGGGCACGCCGTCAGAGTAGGCGGAAAGCCACGGGCGGTGCGCCAGCGGCGAGGACTGTTCGGACGGGGTCGGGGTGCTCATCGTCTCGTTCCTGATTGGCAGCGCGCGCCAGTCTACGGAGGCCCATACGTCCCGCCGGGCATACGTCGATACGAACACGGCCGGGGTCACGCCCCGGCGGGCGGTCTGGCACGATGTCGCGATGGCCGATTCTGAGAACAACCAAGATCCGACCGACCTCAATATTCCTGTTGGACACGACGAGCTCGTTATCCGGAACCGTTACGAGACCCTCAGCACCGCCAACGACTTCCTCATCGGCGTGATGTTCGTTGTCGGAAGCGTCCTTTTCCTCTCGGAGTCCACCTCGACAGTCGGCACGTGGTTCTTCATCGTCGGCAGCGTCCAGCTGCTCATTCGGCCGAGCATCCGGCTTGCTCGGCGAATACATCTCCAGCGCTTTGACACTCCAGACCGGACCGATCATGGCGGGGATTACTGATGTTTCCGCATCGCGGATCGTGCACCATGTCGGATCTCACGGCAGCTGTCAGATTGCGGAGTAGCTGACCTGGGGCTTTTTACCGACACCACGTCTCAACGTGGACAATCAATCTCACGCGAGTTGTCACGAACCGAGACCGCCTTGACATCGCGTCGCGCAAAAAGTCATCTGCTCCGCGTTGACGGGGCGGGATGGTGCCGAGTCCCGCCACCGCCCCGTCAACGTCAAGGTCAGGTCTCCCAACCCACCCAGCGTCCAGATCAAATCGTGAAGTTGTCCGTGATTGTCGGGATCGTGCACCACCCACCCCAGACGAGCGTGACGGCTCCTGAGTACGAGGCCGAGTGCCAGCCGAGAGAACCTATCCCCACGTACCGCGAGCCCGAGTCATAGCTGGTGCTCCACATCGCAGCGCCGTCCCCCCACCCGATGGCGAGGTCGGTCCCAACCGTGAGGTTTCGGTAGACGACCACGCCTTGGGTCGAGCTGAATCCGTACGAGACGTACATACGACCGCGGATCCCGTTGTTGAATCCGTAGATCCAAGCCGATCCGCAGTTGTACGTCTGCACTGCCTGAGGGGTCACGCCGCCCTTGCCGGGCGTCGGGCAGTAGCCGTGTTCTTGAGCATACGCAAGAACTTCGCCGGTAAACTCATCGCACGCGAGCACGGCTTCGACGGATACCGCACCCTCAGGGATCTCGTCGACGCCCGCGGAAACCACCAAGGTCGACGATGGCCCTGGATCCGTTGGCTCGTCGGCGAACGCGGCGGATGATCCCAGAAGCATCCCGCACACGGCCGAAACCGTAGCGATGATCACCACTGAGATCCTGGTCTTCTTCATCATGATCTACCCCCGTTCCGCAGGCACTCGCCCGCGACACGACCAGGATGGCGCAACGTGTGGGCTACGCACCAGAGCGGACATCAAACTTTCTACCTCTATGGTCATGGGCGGTCGTAGCATGAATGTATGGCAATGCGGAGAGCACATTTTGCAAGCGCCCGCGGGCTAGCTGCTGTTCTGTGGATCCTGCAGAGCAGCGGATACGTAACGCGAGTTGGGATGCTCGAGGCCGGGCCGATCAGCGAGGGCGACTCATCGCAGGATCTTCATTCAGAGGCCCTCGCCTGGGCTAGCAACCTTGGCGCTTCGCAGGCAGCTGGACTCACAACTTTTAATGTCGATGGCCCTGAGGTGTCAGACCTGCCAACCCTGCAGACGCACCTCAGCGAACACTGGCTCAAGTTGAGTTCGTGGCTCGACTCCTTCTGCCCGGAGGACGAACGCGAGAACTCTCTTCCTACCCTGATGCGAAACCTCAATTCGCTGACGCCGCGGC
This sequence comes from Microbacterium sp. UBA837, assembly GCF_002296025.1. NCBI lineage: Bacteria > Bacillati > Actinomycetota > Actinomycetes > Micrococcales > Microbacteriaceae > Microbacterium > Microbacterium sp. UBA837. Next base: position 6,371 of record NZ_DBHD01000088.1, on the reverse strand, counting down.
GAGGATACGACCCAGCTTCGGAGACATTTCTCGTCGTTCCGACGCGGCAGATGCGGAGCTTTCGAATCGGACCCACGGACTACATCCTCACTCGGGATCTGGTGAACACGCGAGATGTGTTCGCCAGATGGGCCAAGCACCGACACCGGATGCCTAAAGAGTCAATATCATCGGTTCTCGGCCGCGTAGCGGCGTAGCGCCGTCAGACCGCAGCGCCGTGGCGGTCGTGAAGCCCTGTCGGTTTTCCCTTTCCCCACAGCCGCTCGCATCCTGATCGAGCGATCGAAGATTAGAGGAGCGCCAGCTCGTCGCTGAGAAGCGACCAGGTGCGGATGGCACGAGTGCGTGGTGCGGCTTGACCGGTCTTCCCAGCGATGTCGGGGAGACCCCTGGGGTTGGCGTGGCGGAGAAGGCAGGCGCGCTGCCTGTGGGCCGCAGCTATGAGGGCGCGGTTGAGGGCGCACCGCTGGTATTTGACCTGCTTCGAACTGCGGAGTCCGTACATGTACAGCATCGCCCGGTGGGCGTGCGCGACGACGCTGACGGTGAAGGTTCGGAGTGCGTCGTTGGGATCGCCGCCGATCGCGTTTCCCACGGCGGGGATCAGCCGATCGGCCTGGGTGAGCGCGGACACCGTCACATCCATGACAGGCGTGATCGTGCGCGGCGTCGTCAGCAGGCATGCAAGGCGGATGACCTCCGGGTAGGCGCACAGCAGCACTTCTTCGTAGGTATCGAGGTGCTGGAAGCCGAATCTCGCCATGCGGTCGTCAATGACGGACGGAGACTCTGAACCTTCGTACCAGGCGCGGATGAAGGCTGCGGCGAGGTTCAGTTCGCCGGTGTGGAGGGCGATGCCGCGCTTCCAGAGATGTGATCGCAGCAGGAGCTCCGCATTCTCGTAGTCGGCGAGGCCGGCCAAGTCGGCGTGCAGGGCGCGGTACGCCCAGTGGTGATGGGTGAGGCAGAGCGCACCGCCGCGGGCGATCGTCGTGGTGGCCAGGCTGCCGGAACATTCCAGGCATGCGGTGCGGGGTTCGGCGAACCGGGCGCACCTGGCGCATTTCTCGGGTCGCCAGCTGCGGTGGCCGCATCTGACCCACATGCCATCTTTCTCGAAGCTGGGGCGCAGCGCGCCCTGCGGTAGATCTGCGAGATGCTCGATGATCTCGACCACGCGCTGATCCGCTACGGGCCACCAGCTGCGACCGAGGTGCTCCAAGACGATTCGACGGATGTCGCGTTCCTCGCACTGGTGAGCTTGGGCGAGCCGTTGCGTGAAACCGTCGACGGTCTCGCCTTCGATAAGTTCGAGTCGTATCGGTAGCGTGCGGAGCGGAATGTTCACACGTGTCCATGCCTCGATGAGCCACGCGGTCGACGTGCGGGAGGCTTGCGGGCGTCGGTGTGGCGCAGGAGTATGGCTCGGACCCGCGGGGCCAGCGACAGGATTCTCCTACCGAGTTCGTTGAGACCCGGGGACCGGCCGTACCGGAGCCGCGCGGGTCGGTCGAGGCCGATGACCGTTTCGCGGCCTTCGGCGTGAAACGAACCGCGGACCGCGTCGACGTCGTGAGAGATGCCCGCGGCCACCGCGTTCACGGCTGCTTCTACGAGCGCGGCGACCTGGATGGGGCCGACGTTCGTGTTCGCGAGGAACTGCTCCGCCCACGGCTCTGTCAGCAGCGCGACGAGACGCACCGCTTCGGGATAGTGGCGCGCAAGCGCCGTTCGATGAGATTCGTCCTCCCGTCTGAGGTCACTGGCGCGGATGAGCGTGGTGGCGAGTTCCATTTCGCCGGTGTCGGGGCCGATGCCGCGTTCCCAGAGCGTGCCTGTGAGGCATCGTTCGGCTCGAAAGATGTCGGCGCTTCGCCCGAGGTCGCAGTCCGCTCCCGCGTAGTGCCATCGGCGGTGTCGTGCACACACCGCTCCGATCCGGGTGCGCACTTCGATAGGTTCGCCGCCAGTGCAGCGCCTGCATTTCGTGACTGCGGACGGCAAGGGCGCGCACGTCGGGCAGTTGCTGTGTCGCCAGTCGGTGTGAATGCAGCGGACGAACAGGCGGTCAGAGCGGCGACCGTAGAAGAATCCAGGTGGGAGGTCGGCGAGTTCTTCGATCAGCCGCGGCACGAGCTCGGGTGTCGTACGCAGCGGAAGTCGTGGGCGCGCGTGACGGATCGTTGTCCACAGTTCCCCAGTCGGCACGGCGTTGCGGGTGGCGAGCCTGCGGTACACGCTGCCGACGGTCTCTCCCGCGAACGGTTCGATGAGCACGGGGAGCGGCCTCATCATTTCGCTCGCGCAGGTCGGCCTCGTTTGGGCCGCTGTGAGGGCCGGTTCTCTTCTTCCTCGATCCAGCCTTCCGCTTCACGGATCTTCGCCAGCGATGCGAGTACGTCGTCGAGGTCGAGGCGTTCGGTGTGCTGCTCGATGGCGCGGCGCGCGCCGCGGCGGATGGCTCTGGCGACGCGGCCGATGGAGCCGCGGGATAGGTCGCGGAGCTCGGCAGCGACGGTGAGGATCTCCGCGTCAGGTTGCGATATCAAGCACAGTGAGTCTTCGAGGTCGACGAGGATGCGCCCCCACACCGCGGCATCCGTGGTCTCGCCAGTCCCGTACGTGTCGAACTTGACCAGCTCGAATCGGGCCATGATCTGCTCGCCGCGGGAGCCCCAGAACAGGCCGTTGCGGGCGACGTCGACCCCTGCGTACACCATCGTGCCGGGACACCGTTCGGATAGTTCTTTGAGCGCGTCGGCGACTTGCTCGTTGCCGCGGTAGTGCAGATCGAGCCGGTGGATGTCGTCGATGATCACGAGTTCGGTGCGGCATTCGCGCATCACATGGCTCACGCGGCTGAGGAGGAGTTCGTAGTTCGCGTTGCGGGAGTAGGGGATGGCGTAGAAGTCGGCGAGCTTGGTGATCATTGTCTTCGCCGTCGCGTGCGTCGGCACGGGTACGTAGGCGACGGGGATCAGGTTGCGCCGCGTGCTGCCAGCACGTTGCCGGCGGGCTCGCTCGAATGCGCGCCCGAACTCCTGGACGGCGGTGGTCTTCCCGAGACCTGGCCTGCCCGAGATGATCACCCCGGACTTGCTGGCGTCCGGGGAGCGGTTGTCCGCCATGGCATGGCGGATCGCGACCGCGACCTGCCGCAGCGATGGCGTCGCGACCCGGGCACCGAGGGTCATGTACCGTTCACGTGCGATGTTGAACAGTGCACGCCCTGAGGAGTCCATCGCGTCGTACTCGGTCAGTGTGATCGGGAGCGGCCGTTGGGCGACGAACTCGACGAACTCGCGCCACCCTTCCTTGGTCGCGTAGTCGAAGTCGGTGGACGGGGCGTCGAAGTCGAAGTCGCCCAGCAGGTCATCGAACATCGCGCTCACGCCTCATCCGGCGACCGGGTCATCCCGAACGGTGCCGCGACCGGCCACGCTGGCTTCGCGGCGACCGAGTCGGTCTCCTTGTCCCCGACGTCACCAGCAGCCGCAAGCTCGCCGCCCGGCGCTGCTGCGGGTGCGATGTGTGGGAGCTGGTTGGTGATCGCCAGCGGATCCATCCGTGCGCTTACGGAACGCTTCTTCTGCCGCTTCGTCGGCATGGCGTTGCCCTTGTACGTGAACCGGCGCATCACTTCGTTGAGGTCGTCGGTGCTCGGCTCGCTCTCGCCGCGGGCGGCTGCTTGAGCACGCGCGACCCGCCACACTTCGTCGGCCATCGGAGCGCCGCTGTACGGGGACCGCCAGTCCAGCGGGAGGAACTGGTCTCCCAGTTCCAGCCACACGGTCATCGGGTTGTACGGGTCGACGTGGAACGGCCACTTGCCCTGCTGCCGGTGATACGGTGACCGCTTCTTCCGCAGCGGGCCGAGTTCCGTGGAGTCGTAGACGCGCAGATCGATGTCAACGCCGTAGTGATTGATCACACGCCATTCTGTCGGGAGCAGTGCAATGTACTTCTCGGCCGTCAGCGGCACCTGCAGCTCCGGCGCGACTTCGCGGTACGCGGCGACCATCTGGTTCGGGGTCAGCATCAGCCGAGGGTTGCGGGGGTCGCGCAGCGCCTTGTGGGGTCGGTTCTGCCAGCTCACCGCGACCCAGTCCTCGAACAACTCCTGCAGCTGCTCGAGGGTGAGCAGCTGGCTTGTCGCGATGATCTCGTCGCCGCGCATGTCGGTGCTCTGTCCGAGGAACGCGATCGCGTACTGGGTGAACTGGTCCTTGACGGTGCGGAACGTCCGCTCGATCTTCGCTTTCTGCGTCGGCGAATACTCGGCGTTGACGGTGAGTGAGATCCCCAACGTCCGGCACGCATCCGAGAAGTGCCGAGACACGTACGATGCGCCACGGTCGGTCGTTATCGACTCCGGGAAGATGTACGGCTGCGCGTCACGCATCGCCTCGAACCGCTCGATCATGAGCCTGTCCGTGCCGGTCCATGCCTCGGACACCTGACGCCGGTTCGCACGCACGCCGTCGGGGCGGGACGCGTACGGCACCAGAGCGCGGGCGAGGACCACCACCAGATCGATGCTGCGGGAGCCGACGGTGACGATGCCGGAGAGCACCGACCTGGATGCCTCGCACAGCAGCAGGGTGAGATCGGGGCGGACGGGTTCACCGTCGCACTCGACGAGAATCTCCATCGGCGTCGTATCGATCAGCACCTGCTCACCAGGCCGGACCCCCGACCGCACCCCGTGCATATGATCCGGCTGATTCGCCGTTGTGCGACGGGCACGGGCAGTCCCGAGCGTGTGCTTACCGGCATCGAGCTCACTCAGCAGGCGGTACATCGTTGCGCGGCTCGGCATCGGCACCACGCCCTCGCCGAAGCGGTCGTCCAGCTCTCTGCGGACGAGCCAGATCAGCCTCGTTCCGGTGCCTGTCGACTTCCGCTCTTGACCGGCCTGAACAGTCAAGATCGCGTCGATGAGGCGCTCGTCGTAGGAACGACCGGGGGCATCGGCCAGGCCGTGGCGACGACGGTCAAGCAGTCCACTGACCCCCATCTTCTTCAAGTTCTGCCGTTGCCGGATGACCTTGCTGGTGCCGTAGTCGGTTCCGAGGAGCCTGTTGACGTTCGCGGCCGCCAGCTCGTATGCCTGCATCCGCTTCATCCCCTGTGCAGCGTTCTCCTCCACCCTCTCCAGCTCATCGAGCCAAACGTCGACTACACGCCGTTCGGCAGCGTCGAGTTCATCGAGGTGACGCAACTCGAGAAGGTGTCGCGCTGGGATCGCGGCGGCCGGTTCTGCGTCGCCTTGCAGATCGGACGTCAGGACCTCAATGTCTTCCTCCCCGTCCGCAGAACGCAGAGTGAGGTAGGAAGGGCGTACCGCGATGATCTGATGGGTGCCGCCTTGCCAGCGAATCACGTCGCCTGGATGGAGCTTCACGTCGCACCGCCGAACGAAATCGCAGTAGACATCGACAACGGCCGAGACAGGTCCACGGCACCGACTCCTCTCCAAATCAACGCGTACGCCGCCCCGAGTCCCGACACGGCGACGGGTTGAAGGCGATCGACAAGCGCCCCGAGTGTCATGGCTCCCGTCAGCTGCAGAGAACCGACGTCGACGTCTGCCAGCCACGCCGGGTCCCGGTACCGAAGCAGGAAGCGCAGGTTCGCCTGTGTCGCCCCGGGAAGCCGATCGAAGACCAGATACGACCAGCCCAGCGCGGTTGCGAGGCGCCGGGTGAGTTCGAACTTGACGCTGTCCTCTGGCTTTATCAGTTCGACCGGCTTCACGTCGACGAGCAGCGCGCTCCCATCGGATCGACGGACGAAGTAGTCGGGTGCGTGAGAGCGGTTCGGTGACCGCCAGCGGATCCACATCGGCTGGCTCGCCACCCCGACGACGTCCCCGGTTCGATCCAGCGAGGTCAGGAACGAGCGTTCCCAGAATGACTCGAACGGCACGTGGCGGCCTGTGGAGGCCATCCACAGCTTGCCTTCAAAGTTGCGCTTGCCCGGCCAGGACGGGAACTCCCGCACCGGATCCGCGTCCTCGAACACCGCGCGCGCCGCGTCAACCGGATCCACGTGCTGAATGAGGCCGTGTCTGGAAAACTCGACCGTGCTCGCGAGAGCATTCGTCCCGTCGATCGCCGCCAGCCAGCTTTCGGTCAGAGTCATCGCGCACCTCCTCAACGGAGGCGACCGCCACATGTTGCTCCGTCGGGCGATGCCTCCGGCTTTGCGCGTCAAGCTACTCCCGGGCGCGGCCACGGTTCGGAGACACGCCACGGCAACGATCAGGTCGCGTGAGAATTTCCGTGTGGAGTGAGACGACTTCCGGATCGGTGAGAATTTCGCAGGTCGAGTGAGACTCGACACACCAGCTATGAATCACAAAAAGATAA
>NZ_DBHD01000157.1:0-2905 GCF_002296025.1 Microbacterium sp. UBA837 | reverse complement strand
AAACGATCGGACTCACTCATCTAGCGGGGACGTCGCGTGGCGAGGAGCACCGGCGGCGGTGTTCTTACAGAGAGGAAAGAGTCTTGTCGGAAGTACCCGGGACCCGATGGTGGCGCTCGAGAACCTCAATGATCTTGCGGTCTCCTGCCGCGACTCTTGTCGCTGTTGTGGTGGCCATCGTGATCGCAATCGCTGTCGCGCTAGGTCAAGCCCCAGGGAGTGGTGTAGTTCGGGTTCCTTCGATCTGTTGATGGTTCAGGCGGTGAGCTCGAGGGTGCTGTCGGTGTTCACCTTCTCCGTGCCGGTGTTGTCGACGAGGGTGAGTCGGGACTTCGCGAGGATCTCGAGCCCGAGGTAGCGGCGGCCTTCGGCCCATTCGTCGGTGATCTCGGTGAGGACGGCGCCGACGAGGCGGATGATCGCGCCGCGGTTGGGGAAGATGCCGACGGAGTCGGTGCGGCGACGGATCGCCCGGTTCAATCTCTCGTTGGGGTTGTTGGACCAGATCTGCTGCCAGAGCCCTTCGGGGAACCCGGTGAACGCGAGGATGTCAGCTCGGGGGGTGTCGAGGTGCTCGTGCGCGTCGGGGAGTTTCCCGTTGACGTAGTCCAGGAGCCGGTCGAACTGGGCGTTCACGGCGGCAGCGTCGGGTTGGTCGTAGACGGAGTGAAGCATCGCTTTCACCGCCGGCCACATAGTCTTCGGTGTCACGCTCATCAGGTTGGCCGCGTAATGGGTGCGGCAGCGTTGCCAGACCGCGCCGGGCAGATTCGCCGCGATCGCCTCCACCAGGCCTGCGTGGGCGTCGGAGGTGACCAGGCGGACGCCGCCCAGGCCGCGGGCGACGAGGTCGGCGAAGAACGAGTTCCAGGCCGCCCCGGTCTCGGACGTCGCGACGCGGAGCCCGAGGACTTCGCGGCGCCCGTCGGCGTTGACGCCGGTCGCGACGAGCACGACGGCGTTGATCACCCGACCGCCTTCACGGACTTTCATGGTGAGCGCGTCGGCGGCGACGAACGTGAACGGGCGCGAATCCCCCAGGGGTCGGTGCCGGAACTGGGCGACGTGCTCGTCGAGATCCGCGGCCATCCGTGAGACCTGCGACTTCGACAGGTTGTGGATCCCAAGGGTCTTCACAAGCTTGTCCATCCGGCGGGTCGAGACGCCAGCGAGGTAGCAGTCCGCGACGACCGTGATCAGCGCCGACTCGGCGCATTTGCGGCGTTCGAGGAGCCATTCGGGGAAGTACGTGCCGGAGCGCAGCTTGGGGATCGCGACGTCGATCGTCCCAACCCGGGTGTCGAGGTCGCGGTGCCGCTAGCCGTTGCGCTGCGCCGCCCGGTCGGTGGAGCGTTGGCCCCATTCCGCGCCGACGACGGCGTCCGCGTCGGCGGACAGCAGCGCGTTGATCGTTGTCTGCAGCAACCTGCGCATCAGATCGGGAGACGCGTCGCCCAGCGCTTCCTGAAGCAGGCCAGCGGGGTCGACAATATGAGCTGCGGTCATCGTGAAGATGCCTTTCGAGTGGGATGTGAGGGTTTTTCTCGAAGGGAACTACACGGTGACCGCACCATCTCTACGACGAGACCGGCCACCGCGAACTACACCACGCTACGGGGCACTACTTCGGCGCTTGTGGGGGTCTTCGTCAGCGCCGACGATGGATGCATGGCCACGACGCGCACGCTCACCCGACGAAACGCGGGATGGATCGCGCTTGCTGTCGCCGGTGTCCTCGTCGCGGCGGCGCTCGTCGCCGCATCGATCGTCGCGTCGGGGCGGGGCGAACCGCTCGCGGCAGCGCCGACGCCCACGCCTACGCCCACAGTCGAACCCGCGGCGACACCGACACCCACCCTGGTCGGGCCCGCCGCTGACACGACCGACTACGACCTGGCCGGACTCCCTGAGATCACCGTCTTCGCCATCGTTCCCGAGCTGCCCGTCGACGACGATCCTTTCGGCCGGCTGACCGGGGTCGCCGCTCGCGCGGCGGGCGCCGCGGTCCCTGTGTTTGCCGAGCCCGGTGGCGCTCCGGTGGCGTCGCTTCCGCGCGATTACTACTACGACGGCACCGTGGTGCCGGTGATCGAGCAGCACGACGCATGGGTGAAGGTCATGCTCGTGGGCCGCCAGGCCTATCCCTCCGGGGGAAACTCCGGGCAACTCACCGGATGGCTCCGGACGCAGGACGTCGAGTTTACGGCGCAAGAGGCGGTCGTCGAGGTCTCCCTCGGCGACCGCACCATCGACATCGTTCGTGGGGAGGGGCGGCAGCGCATCGCCGCCGACTTCGGGTCCGGCGTGGAGGCGACGCCGACGCCCCTCGGTCGTTCGTTCATCATGACGGTGCGCACCGAGCCGAGCTTCGCGTACACGAGGGGGAACCCGATCACCTACCTGTCGGTGCAGAGTCCGACTCTCGACGGATTCGACGGCGGCGATGTCGCCGTGACCGCCTTCCACTATCACGACACACGTTCCGGCCGAGTGTCGAACGGATGCCTGCGCGTCGATGAAGCCGCAGCCCACGCGCTCGCCGCGCTCCCGCTCGGAACTCCGGTGATCATCCGCGAATGACGCTCGAGCCGATGCCGCGACACCGGATGCCGCAACGGGTCAGCGGCGCGGTGGACGGCCTTCGCGCTTAGCCGAGTTGCCGAAGCGGTCGGGCTTGAGTTCGATCAGCTTGCCGCTGATGCGCGTGTTCTCGAGGCGCCTCAGCGTGTCGGGCGAGAGATCCGCGGGCAGCTCGACGAGCGAGAAGTCGGGGCGGATCTGGATCGCGCCGAAGTCCTCGCGGCGAAGGCCCCCCTCGTTGGCTAGGGCTCCGACGATCTGGCGCGGCTCAACCCTGTGGCGCCGGCCAACGGAGATCCGGTAAGCCTCGATCCACCGATGAGCC